>JAZNNL010000066.1:0-21462 GCA_045580245.1 Lachnospiraceae bacterium | reverse complement strand
CCTCCGACTTGTGGATGATAATGATATGAATCTGTTGGTAGTAAAGAATCTGTTAAAGAAAACAGAAATCCAATTGACCTGCGTAAGCAGTGGATTGGAATGTATCAGGCAGATTGAAAAAGAGGACTATGATGTTATTTTGTTAGACCACATGATGCCGGACATGGATGGAATGGAAACTCTGGCACTGTTGCAGCAGACAGAAGGTTGGGCAAATAAAAATATACCTGTCATTGCATTAACTGCAAATGTCGGTGAAGGAGTGCGGGAGCAGTATCTGCAAGCCGGATTTCATGACTATATGAGTAAGCCTATTGATGCAACTGCTTTGGAAAATATGTTGCTTGCATATTTGCCGAAAGAAAAGTGTAATACGGGCACGATTTTAGAGGAAACAATGAATTCGGCAGGTAACCATAATGCTGAGACTGATGGTGTTTCCGAAATAGAAGAAAAGGAAACGTGTCTGCAACCGGATGTAGGATTGCAGTATTGTGGAGACAGTAAAGAGATTTATCTGGAAGTACTGCAAATGTTTTGTGATATGAAAGAAGAAAAGAAACAGTTACTTAATGATGCGTATCATGATAAAGATTGGAAAAACTATACTATTCAGATTCATGCTCTAAAATCCGGTTCCTTAAGTATAGGAGGGAAAGTCCTCTCTGCACAGGCGGCAAAACTGGAAAGTGCAGGCAAGAATTTAGATGAGGAATATATCCTGCGTGAGCATGATAAAGCGATGCATTTATATGATTGCACGGTAAATGAAGCGAAAGAGTATCTTGAGAGAAATATTTAATAGTTCGGTAATAGAAACATAGGACAAAATGGATAGAGAGTGCATGACCTGAACATTTAGGAACATCGCACTCTCTTTTTGTTTAATAATTTATTGAATTATCTTTTATTTCAATAATTTGCCCAGCATACCGAACAAACCGGAACTCTTGCCGGAAGCAGGTTTTTTGGAGGAACCGGAGTCACTTGAGAGTAAACCGGTTAACAGATCTGCAACATCTACATTTTCCAATAAAACACCGATTAAGTTCTGAACACCGGAATCCTTATTGTCGTCTTCATCAGCCTGTTGTCCTAAGAGGCTCATCAGTAAGGGTCCGATTGCAGATAAAATATTGTTGGTTTTTTTGTTGGATACACCGGCTTCTTTTGCAATCTTTTTGATGGTGCTCTGTTTGTCGGAGCCTAAAAGATGGGCAATGATTTTACCTCCGTCTTCCATGTCAATATTGCCTAAGAAACTGCCTAAGTCACTGGTATCGCTCTTAGCGTGATCAGATAAAGCATTGGCAAAGCTTTCCGCGGTATCTTTGTCGTCAGCCTGTCCCTTTGCACCGCTTAATAAGGCGGGCAGTGCCTGGGTCAATACGCTGGTAACATCCTTGTTGGAAGTACCGGTGAGACTGCTTAAGCCTTCGATACTGTCAGAACTTAATAAGGTTCCTGCAAGTTTTTGTAAATCCATATGTATTCTCCTATAATTAAAAAATTGATAAATTTGTATTTTTATTATGAAACAAGGAAGGAAATAAGTCAAGAAAATTGACGATTTTTGACGTAAAGGCTTGCCTATTATCCGAAATATAGTATAATAAATAAGGAACAAAAACCCGAATCAGTAGGAGGAAAATTTATTATGGCTGAACCAAAGAAAAAGAAAATTGTGTCTGCGTCAGATGGTAGTGAAGTGAAAAAAGGTACCAGAAAACGCAAAGAAGCAGCTCCCGTAGGAAATGCGACCGGCTTACGCGTTGGTGCGATTATTCTGTGGGTAGTGGCAGTGGCACTGGAAGTAGTTGCATTGTTAGTATTTAACGGAACCTTAAATATGACTTTTATGCCCAGCCTGTGGCAGATAATCATTGCATTGGTATTGGATTTAATCTGTGTAATTATCGGTTCCCAGTTATGGAAGAAGGCAAATAAGATTAAGCCTGCCAGCAAGAAGAACAAGTTCTTGTTCTGGTTATGGAACAACATGGGTGTTATTGTTTGTGCAGTAGCATTTATTCCTTTTGTTATCCTTGCGTTAACAAATAAAGAAGCAGATAAGAAAACCAAAACTATTGCAACTGTAGTGGCAATCGTTGCACTCTTAATCGGTGGCGTTGCAAGCTATGATTTCAATCCGATTTCCCAAGAAGAACAGCAGGCAGCTATGGAAGTAATTACAGGTGACGTATACTGGAGTCCCTTCGGTAAGGTATATCATACCCATGAAGATTGCCAGTCCTTAAACCAGAGTGATACCCTGACCGTTGGTACCGTGGAAGAAGCGATTGCAGACGGACGTACCCGTCTTTGTGCTTTCTGTGCAAAAGAAGATGATATTTCAGGTGTAAAACTGGATCAGGTATTGGATACGGTAGAATTTGATGAAGATACCGATGATGTGGAAGATACCACCGAAGAAGAATAAGTATCCGGACGTAAAAGAAACCGGTAAAAATGCTTTGTTTTTTCAGTGTTTATTTCCGCTTTTACGGTTGTAAAATACTTGCCAAATAATCCCTTGTTTTGTATACTCATAAATAGAGTGTTACAAAATGAGGGATTTTTATTTGGAGGTAAAAATGTATTATAAAAATATTTTGGAATTAATCGGCAATACACCTTTGCTTAGTCTGGAAGAGACCACCGGTTGCAATATATTTGCGAAAGCAGAGTTTTTAAATCCGGGCGGCAGTATTAAGGATAGAATTGCGTTGAATATGCTGGAAGAAGCTGAAAAAAGCGGGAAGCTAAAACCCGGTATGACAATTATTGAACCTACGTCCGGTAATACAGGTATCGGACTTGCTCTTTGCGGTATCCGTAAGGGCTATAAAGTGATTATTGTGATGCCCGAAAACATGAGTGATGAACGTAAAAAAATCATCCGCGCATTAGGGGCAGAGCTGGTATTGACACCTCCTGAGTTAAGTATTGGCGGTTCCGTAGACAAAGCAGTGGAAATAGCGGCTTCCTCTGATGAGTATTTTGTTCCCCAGCAGTTTGAAAATCCGGCAAATCCTGCAGCACATTATAATACCACAGCGGTAGAAATTGTGGAGCAGTTAGGCAAAAAGATTGATGTATTTGTATCCGGTATCGGAAGCGGTGGTACCCTGCAGGGAATTGCATCCTACATATTAGAGCAGAATCCGGAGTGTAAGATTGTTGCAGTAGAGCCTAAGAATGTCTCTGCACTTTTAGGAGATGAGCCGGGCTTACATCAGATTCAGGGAATCGGTGACGGTTTTGTGCCGGAAGTTTTGGATACTTCCATTATTACCGATATTGTGGAAGTAACGGACGAAGATGCCATTTCCACAGCAAGAGAACTGGCAAGTGTACAGGGACTTTTGGTAGGTACTTCTTCCGGTGCCAATGTATGGGCCGCAAAGCAGATGGCAAAGAAATACGGGGAAGACAAAGTGATTGTAACCATATTGGCGGACAGGGCAGAAAGATATTTTAGTACTGCGTTGATTTAATGATAAGCTGAAAATTCATACTTAGATAAAATAGAGAGAAACGTGAGGGTATAGTGATGTCACAGATAGTAGACCGCGAATTACAGTTTCGTGTAGCGAAAGTATTCAGTAACCATATGGTGTTACAGAGAGAAAAGAATATCCATATATTCGGAGAAGGGCAAGAGGGAACAGAGGTTAGTGCTACTTTGATACATGCAGACGGTGAAAAAGTGACTGCCGTTACATGGGTGGAAAACGAAAAGTGGCTGGTTTCTTTGCCACCGCAGAAAGCAGAAAACGGATGTACTGTTTGTGTAGAAGCTTATAAGAATGCAGTAACAGGCAGTGACGGAGAGGCTAAAGAGACGGAGCAGATTGCCTGTGTGGAATATACGGATGTAGCCATCGGTGAAGTGTGGCTTGCAGGCGGACAGTCCAATATGGAACTGGAATTAAAGGACTGTAAGGGTGGACTTGATACCCTGGCACAGGATACGGAACCCAATGTCAGATTTTATTATACACAAAAATACGGATATAAAAATAAACAGTTTTATGAGGCAGAAGACTGGTCCGGCTGGCAGACTTTTGGGGAAGAATCTGCCCGTGCATGGTCTGCAGTAGGATATTATTTTGCAAGAAAGTTAAGCAAAGACTTAGAAGGTGTTACCGTAGGCGTCATTGGTTGTAACTGGGGCGGTACCAGTGCGTCTGCATGGATGAGTAAGGAGGCCTTGTTAGAGGATAAGGATACCGCAAGCTATGTGGAAGAGTTTGAAAAAGCTTGTGAAGGCCTAAGTATCGAAGAGCAGGAACGCATCTACGATGACTATGAGGCTTTCAAATGTGAATGGGACAAAAAATGCAATGAAATGATGGCTGCAGATCCTTCTATTACCTGGGCAGACGTTGAAGAGAAGCTGGGACCGAGCCAGTGGCCGGGCCCTATGGGATGTAAGAATCCGTACAGACCTGCAGGACTTTATGAATGTATGTTACAGAGGGTGTGTCCCTATTCCTTAAGAGGCTTTTTATACTATCAGGGAGAAAGTGATGATCATAAACCCAGAATGTATTACAAACTCTTTACCCGTCTGATTCGTCAGTGGCGGGAGGACTTTTTGGATGAAGAGTTACCGTTCTTATTGGTGCAGTTACCTATGCATCAGTATCAGGGAGACCCGGATTATAAGCATTGGCCGGTAGTCAGGGAAGCCCAGATGGATGCTTATAAAACTATCAAAAATACAGGCATTGCCGTTATCATTGACAGAGGGGAATTTAATGAAATTCATCCCAAGGATAAGCTGACGGTAGGGGAAAGATTAACCTTGCAGGCACTGGCGCATGTATACGGAAAACTGGAAGCAAAGGATGCTTTCGGCCCTCTGTATGATACATGCATTCTCCATGAGGATGCAATGGAACTGTGCTTCCAATACGCAGAGGATGGATTCTGCGTACAGGGAGAACTGAGTGGATTTGAGGTGGCAGGTATGGACAGAGTCTTTGTAAAGGCAGATGCCAGAATAGAAGGTAATAGGATTTTTGTTTCTGCAAAAGAAATAAAGAACCCCTTCTATGCAAGATATTTGTGGACCAATTATGCAGATGTAACCTTATATGGTAAAAACGGTCTGCCTGTTGCACCTTTCAGAACCAGTAAAAAGGATGAGGAAATCAAAGAATTGCAGTCTGCTAAGATTCAGCAGATTATGGAAGTATAAAGGTAAAAGAAATAGATATTTGGGGTATTTAACTTAAAAAGATAATGATTTAGAGGAGGGGTTATGAGCACAAAAAGATTATTTTGCGACAATTGGGAGTTTTCCAAGAATCCGTTTGGAACGGAATATGCAGATACACTGGATTTTATAGGTGTAGATATTCCGCATGACTGGCTGATTTATGATACCAAGAACCTATATGAAACTTCTACGGGCTGGTATCGCAAGCATTTTGCCTACACTAAGGCAGAAGAATGTGTTTCTTTGCGGTTTGAAGGCGTATACATGGACAGCAAGGTCTATGTAAACGGCACGCTTGCAGGAGAGTGGAAATACGGTTATTCTACCTTTGAATTTGACATTACTAAACTGCTGGTGGAAGGGGATAACCTGATTACCGTCAGGGTAGACCACAGGGAGCCCAATTCCAGATGGTATTCAGGTGCGGGCATTTACCGCAATGTATGGCTGAAAACATATCCCAAGAGTCATCTGGTGGCTGATGGTATTTATATCAGTGCAGAGGTTGACGGCAAAGTTACCGTAACTGCAGAAGTGGAAAGACCGGAAGGTGAGCCGGTGGCAGGACTTACCCTGTGTCATAGGGTTTTTGACGGAGAAAAGGAAGTTGCAAGGGTGGAAAATGCCTGTTGTGCTTTTGATAAGAGCTGCATGCCTGAGCCGGTGGTGCAGGAAGGGTGTGTTTATTCTGTCAATACTGACTATTTGCAGGTTGAAAATCCGGTGCTTTGGGATATTGAAAATCCGAAATGTTACACCTGCATTACAGAACTTGTAAAAGACGGTGCGGTCATTGATACGGAAAAGACGGTATTTGGTTTCAGAAAAGCAGTCTTTACAACGGATAAGGGCTTTTTCTTAAACGATAAGCATGTAAAGCTTCACGGTTGCTGTGAACATCACGATTTGGGTTCCTTAGGTGCGGCAATGCATAAGACTGCCCTTAAAAGAAAACTGGAAAGTTTGCGTGTAATGGGCATCAACGCCATCCGTACCAGTCATAATATGCCGGCAGTAGAATTAATGGAACTGGCTGACGAAATGGGATTTCTTATTTTGTCAGAAGGATTTGATATGTGGGAATTACCCAAAACCACTTACGATTATGCCAGATTTTTCCCTACCTGGATAAAGAAAGATGTAGCAAGCTGGGTACGTCGCGACAGAAATCATCCTTCCTTAATCGGATGGAGTATCGGTAATGAAATTTATGATACCCATGTAAGCGAGAGAGGGCAGGAAGTCACTTCTATGCTGATGAAACTGGTGCGGGAACATGACTTCAGAGAAAATGGATATGTTACCATCGGTTCTAACTATATGCAGAGTGAAAACGGCCAGAAATGTGCGGATATCGTAAAACTGGCAGGTTACAACTATGGGGAAAGACTTTATGAAGAACAGCATAAAGCACATCCGGATTGGATGATTTACGGCAGTGAAACCGCTTCTGTGGTACAGAGCAGGGGAATTTACCACTTCCCGTTATCCCAGTCTATGCTTGCCAATGATGATGAACAGTGTTCCTCCCTTGGCAACTGTTCTACCGGCTGGGGCGCAAAGAATACGGAGGACTGTATCATTAAAGACAGAGATGCCGAATACTGTGCAGGACAGTTTATATGGACCGGCTTTGACTACATTGGGGAACCTACGCCGTATTCTACCAAAAACAGTTATTTTGGTCAGATTGATACAGCAGGATTTTTTAAAGACAGTGCCTACGTCTTTAGGGCAGAGTGGACAGATTATAAGAAATCACCTTTTGTGCATATTTTCCCGTATTGGGATTTTAACGAAGGGGAAGACATTGACGTCCGTGTGACTTCCAATGCACCTAAGGTTGCACTTTTCTTTAACGGGGAAGAGATTGGTGTCAAAGAAATAGACCATTTGCAGGGAAAAGAATTGACTCTGGATGTGATTATACCCTACAAAAAAGGCGAATTGTGTGCGGTAGCCTATGATGAAAACGGAACGGAAATTGCCATAGAATGTAAAAAGTCCTTTGGGGATACTGCCACCTTGGAATTATCACCGGATAAGACTGTTTTAAAAGCAGACGGAGAAGATTTGGTATTTATTGACATCTCTGCCTATGATGAAAATGGTGAATTTGTTGCTAATGCAAATAACAGGGTATTTGTAAATGTAACCGGTGCCGGAAGACTGATTGGTCTGGATAACGGAGATTCCACGGATTTCGAGCAATACAAAGGAACATCACGCAGATTGTTTTCCGGTAAGTTATTGGCAATCGTAGCAGCAAAAACGAAAGCCGGTACGGTGGAAATTAAAGTAAATTCCCCCGGATTAGAGGAAAAATCCATTACATTACAGGCTGTGGAAGCGCCGGTAAGGGAAGGGATTTCCGCTAATACTGAGAACGCGGAGCGAAAAGCAGATTGTCCGGATGTATGGAATGATATTCCAGTAAGAAAGATTGCATTGTCCGGTGAGAGCACGGTATTTACCAAGGATTGCACGGAAAAACAATTTAAGGTTATGCTTTCGCCTGCCAATACAACCTATGCAGACGAGATAGAGTACCGCATTACCACGGTATTGGGAATTGCCTCTAATCTGGCAGAGATTATCAACGTGGAAAATGATGTGTTAACAGTCAGGTGCAAAGGCGACGGTGAATTTTATTTGCGAGCGCTGTGCAAAAACGGTACGGATAAATACCATGTGATTTCTACCATAAAACTTTGCGGAGAGGGGATTGGCTCTGCATTCTTTAATCCGTATGAGCTGGTAATGGGCGGATTGCATACACAGGCCAGTGAAAATATCCGTAACGGTATTAAACATGGTGCCAAGTTTGCGGGAGAAAGCAGCTGGTTTGCTTTTGATAATGTGGATTTTGGTAAAGTGGGCAGTGATACCGTTACCTTCCCTATTTTTGCCAACTGTGCCAATGCAGTGGATATCAGAGTGTATGACGGAATTCCCGGATGCGGCGGAGAACTGATTGGAGAATTTTCTTACCAGAAAAAGAGTATCTGGCTTACCTATATACCGGAGACATACAAGTTAAACAAGGTATTAAAGGGAGTACATACCATTGCGTTTGAATCCGCATATGGATACGATATTCAGGGCTTTTTCTTTGCGGAACAGAAAAAGGAATTTACACAACTTTCAGCAACGGACAATGAAGGCGTTTATGGTGACAAATTTACCGTCACACCGGATGCTGTCACGGGTATCGGTAACAATGTATTTTTTGAATTTGGTACCTTTGATTTTACGGAAGAAACACCCAGTCAGGTGGTAATCACCGGTAAATCAGACCTGCCCGTTAACAGTATTCACCTTATGGTGAAAGGGGATATTGAGACCAGGTATACACTGGAATTTGCAGGCGCAAAGGAGTATACCGAAAGAGTATTTCCTATAGAAGGCCTCAAAGGAAAGTGTCAGATTTCTTTTGTATTCCTGCCCGGAAGTGATTTTGACTTTAAGGCATTTAGATTTGTTAAGTAAAATGAGGACCAAAGCCATAGGCTTTGGTCCTTTTTGGGTCAGAGTATGCTGTTGCGAAGCATCTTATTTTACAATGGTGTACATATTGGTATCTTTGGGGTCAATGGCAACACCTTTGGCTTCAAACAGTTCTGTTAGGGTTACAAACCGATACCCTTTATCTAAGAGCGTGGGAATAATGGTTTTTATGGCCTCCACGGTTTGAGAGTTGCCCTGTGTGTCATGTAACAGAATGATGGTGCCGTCTTCTACCTGATTTAAAGTGTTGGTGATACGCTCCTGCACCGTTACGTTGGTGTCCCAGTCGTTACAGCCTGCACCACAGATAAAGGTCATATCAATGGTTTCGTACATAGTAGAGTTGACTGCAATATAAGGGGGGCGGAAAAAAGAGGGTCCTTTTCCGGTAATTTCGCTAATTTTGTCGGACACAAAAACAAGTTCTGAACGGATTTCTTCCGGTGTCATCCGGGTCATGTCAGAGTGGGTCAGGGAATGGTTTCCCAGTTCACAGCCCAGTTCGCAGGCATGCTTCATTACGGATTCGGTTTCCGGAGTTATGTTGTTGCCAATTAGGAAAAAAGTGGCAGGCACATTGTGGATTTTTAATACATCCAATACTTCATTGGTGGTTGTGGTATTGGGACCGTCGTCAAAAGTAAGTGCTACAAGGGGGGCGGTTACGTTAGTTTTTTCAGTCATGTTGTATCCTCCGTTTGGTACCGGCTGTTAATACTATTTGGCCGGATTTGCAATAACAAATCTTTATATGGGTATTATACGATAAATAAGCGGAGAAAGAAAGGGCATTTTGGGAGGCGTTGTAAGAAGAGGATTAAGGCGAGGAATTCGTAAAAAAGAATTGTGTGCAGTTAGGGATATAGTATATAATATATAAGTGTGTACATGCTAAAAATAAGTATACGTAAATGAAAACAGAAGTGGAGAAAAAACATGGAAAGAGAACGGTTAGGCAGTCGCCTTGGATTTATATTGCTGAGTGCAGGATGTGCAATCGGTATAGGGAATGTATGGAAATTCCCCTATATGGCGGGACAGAATGGCGGAGGCGCATTTGTTCTGATATACCTGTTCTTTTTGCTTGTTTTGGGTGTGCCGGTATTGACGATGGAATTTGCCTTGGGACGTGCGGCACAGAAAAGTCCGGTGAAATTATATCAGCAGCTGGAACCGAAAGGAAGTAAGTGGCATATTCATGGATATTTCGCCATGGCAGGCAATTATTTGCTGATGATGTTTTATACCACTGTTTCAGCCTGGATGTTACAGTATTTTGTGGATACCGCTGCCGGTAAGTTTGTAGGAGCGGATTCCAAAAGGGTAGAAACCATATTTGCAGAAATGAAAGGCGAACCGGTTACCATGACCGGCTATATGGTGATTGTGGTAATCATCGGTTTTTTGGTATGTTCCATTGGTTTACAAAAAGGCTTGGAGCGTATTACAAAGGTAATGATGTTAGCTCTTTTGGCAATTATGGCAGTACTGGCAGTAAACAGTATATTTCTGAAAGGCGGTGCAGAAGGCTTAAAGTTTTATCTGCTTCCGAATTTGGAAAATATGCAGAAAGCCGGTATTGGAAAAGTGATTGTGGGAGCCATGAACCAGGCCTTTTTCACATTGAGTCTGGGTCTGGGTTCTATGGCAATCTTTGGAAGCTATATCGATAAAAAACGTTCCCTGATGGGAGAAGCGGTGAACGTGGCAATATTGGATACTTCAGTGGCATTGACTTCCGGGCTTATTATTTTCCCTGCCTGTGCTGCCTATGATGTGGCAGTAGACAAGGGACCGGATTTAATCTTTGTTACCTTACCCAATATTTTTAACGATATTCCTTTGGGAAGATTGTGGGGAAGTCTGTTTTTTGTATTTATGTCCTTTGCGGCATTGTCTACGGTTTTGGCAGTGTTTGAAAATATCATTTCCTGTTCAACGGATTTGTTTGGCATCAGTAGAAAAAAGGCATGTTTTATTAACTGTATTTTAATGATAATACTTTCCCTGCCCTGTATATTGGGCTTCAATGTGTTAAGTGGCATTAAGCCGTTGGGAGAAAACAGCGATATTATGGGATTGGAAGACTTTATTGTTTCGAATCTTTTACTGCCCATAGGGTCCCTGATTTTTATTGTGTTCTGCGTCAGTCGTTACGGATGGGGCTGGAAGAATTTTATGGCAGAGGCAAATGAAGGAAAAGGATTAAAGGTACAAAACTGGATGCGTGGGTATATGACCTATGTATTGCCTGTGATTGTATTGCTTGTTTTTATTGTGGGTATTGTAGATGTAGTAAAAGGTCTGTAGCCTGCATATGTAAGAGAAAATATTCTGCGTGTGAATAACCGGAAGAAAGAAGGAGAAAGAAAATGAAGACAAATAACAGTATCAATATACCTGTGCTTCTGAAAGTAGGAAAAGGTGCACTTGACGGTATAGGTTCTTACCTGAAAGAGGAAGGATTTTCAAAAGTAGTTATCTGGTTCGGAAACGGATTGATTGATTTGTTCGGCAATAAGGTAATGGAATCTTTAAAAGAATCCGGTGTTGAGGTTTTGGAATACAGGGAACTGGATACGGTGGATATCGATGATATTATTACCATGGCATTTTCTTTGCCTAATAAAACCCAGGCGGTGGTGTCTATTGGTGGCGGTAAAGTAATTGATGCGGGTAAATATGCAGCATTTTTAAAAAATTTACCTTTTTTCAGTATTCCCACTTCCAGCTCCAGTGACGGATTTTCCAGTGCCAGTGCATCTTTGATTGTGGATGGAAAAAGAACTTCCGTGCCTGCAAAACTGGCTTATGGCATTGTGGTAGATACCGAAGTGATTAAAACCGCACCCGAAAAATTTATTTATTCCGGTATCGGAGATATGATTGCAAAGATTACCGCTATTTATGACTGGGTATTTGAGGCAGAACACGGATATTCCACCTTAAATGATTTTGCAATTATGGTGGCGAAAAAGGCAGTCAACAGTTTTGTGCGTACCCCTTATGAAAGTATTACGGATGATGTGTTCTTAAAAGAACTGTTAGACTCTCTGGCGATGAGCGGTATTGCCAATGAAATTGCAGGTAGCAGTGCACCCACCAGTGGTAGTGAGCATTTGATTTCTCATGCCTTAGACAAGTTTTTGGAAGTGCCGCAGTTACACGGTCTGCAGGTGGGAATTGCGACCTATATTATGAGTAAGGTGCATGACCATCGTTATGTACGGGTAAATAAGGTGCTTACAGATACCGGCTTCTGGAAGTATGCGGCTTCCGTGCAGATGAAAAAAGCGGACTTTATCAAAGCCATCGACATGGCACCTTCCATGAAACCTTACAGATATACTTATCTGCATGAGGAAAAATATAGGGAGGCTGCAAAGAAAATTGTTATGGAAGATCCTGTTTTAAAGGATGTGCTGGCTGACTAGCGGTTATGAAAAGGTATTGGGGTTAAATTGTTTCAAGTAACCTAATTTGACAAAAGGAGCATAAGAGATGGATAAGTATAGCTTAAACGGAGAATGGCAGTTAAAAATTATTGGGGAAAATGTGTATCAAATTCCGGAAACGTTTGTAAGTGCGACTGTGCCGGGGACTGTATTCGGAACGTATCTGGAAAAGAATATGATGCCGGATCCTTTTTACAGGGATAATGAGTTGGATGCCACAAAGCTGGCTGAAAATGATTTTGAATATGTGAAAACATTTACTGTGACGAAGGAACAGTTAGCCTGCGACAGGTTACTGTTGGTATTTGAGGGGATTGATACGCTTGCGGATATCTATTTAAACGACGAATTGGTAAAGAGTACCTGCAATATGCATATCCGCCATGAAATAGATGTATTAAAAAGATTGCGGGTGGGAGAGAATGTGTTGCGTGTGGTTCTGCATTCTCCCGTAAAGTATATTCGCGAAGAAAATGAAAAGGTGTATACCGGCGGAAGCCATGAATGTATGGAAGGCTATCCCCATTTGCGGAAGACCCATTGTATGTTCGGTTGGGACTGGGGGCCCAGACTGCCTGATGCAGGTATCTACAGACCGGTATATTTATGTGGTATCAATAAGGCAAGACTGAAGGATGTTTATGTACGCCAGACCCACGGGGATAACAGAGTGGTACTGAATCTGGATACAGAGGTGGAACTTGCTGACAAAATACTTTTGGATGTAAAAACTACAGGTGAAATGACGGTGTCCGCAACCGGTATGCCGGTTGATGGGGATGTGAAACTTCATGTGGAAGTGACCGCACCGGATGGTAGTATTTTTATTCCGGATGGAAACGGGTGCGTTGTGATAGAGAATCCTTTGTTGTGGTGGCCCAGAGGATATGGTGCACAGCCGCTTTATGAGGTGAAGGTGGAGCTGTTTTCCGGCGACGGTACTCTGTTGGATACATGGAAAAAGCGCATCGGTCTGCGGACCATGACCGTTAATACCGCAAAGGATGAGTGGGGCGAGAAATTTGCCCATCAGGTAAACGGACTGGATATTTTTGCCATGGGTGCAGATTACATACCGGAAGATGCGTTGTTTGGAAGGATTCATGAAGCACGTACCAGAAAGCTTTTGGAGGATGCGGTCAGTGCAAACTATAACAGCATCCGAATCTGGGGCGGCGGTTATTATTTAGATGACTATTTCTACGATATCTGCGATGAACTGGGTCTGCTGGTATGGCAGGATTTTATGTTTGCATGCTCCAGTTATGAATTGGATGAAGCGTTTGAAAAAACTGTCAGGGAAGAACTGACCCAGGTTGTCAGAAGGTTGCGTCATCATGCCTGTCTGGCACTGTGGTGCGGTAACAACGAAATCGAATCCCAGACTTTGGATAATGCATGGCTGCCCTCCAAGAAGCAGATAGGCGATTATACCAGACTGTTTGAATATATTATTCCGGAGATTGTGAAGAAAGAAGACCCTCAGAGTTTTTACTGGCCGTCTTCGCCTTCATCAGGCGGTAATTTTGATAATCCGTGGGATGAGAACCGCGGAGATACCCATTATTGGGATGTGTGGCATGGGGATAAGCCTTTTACCGCATACAGAAATTATCGGTTCCGCTACGTGTCCGAGTTCGGGTTCCAGTCCTTCCCCTGCATGAAAACAGTGGAAACTTATACAGAACCGGAAGACAGAAACATTTTCTCCCGTGTAATGGAAATGCATCAGAGAAATCCTGCAGCAAACGGAAAGATTATGAATTATCTGTCCCAGACTTATTTGTATCCCAAGGATTTTGAAAGTCTGTTATATGCATCCCAGCTGTTGCAGATGGACTCTATCCGTTACGGTGTGGAGCATTTCAGAAGATACAGAGGCCGTTGTATGGGTACCATTGTATGGCAGCTTAATGATATCTGGCCGGTAGCATCCTGGGCAAGTATTGATTACTTCGGACGTTGGAAGGCACTGCATTATGCAGAAAAGAGAATGTTTGCGCCCATTGTGATTTCCTGTGAAGAAGTGGGAGAAATGACGGAGAGACCTTTCTGTATTCTGGAAAGAAACCGGACAATAGAAAAATCCGCCAGACTGCATGTGGCAAATGAAACCTTAGAGGCAGTAAGCGGTACCGTAATTTGGGAACTGCGTACCCCGGATGCAACGGTAGTAAAAGAAGGTAAAGAGCATATTACCGTACCTGCTTTAGACGGTGTGTGGCTGGATAAACTGGATTTCACAGATTATGACGAAAGAGGCGTTTACATCAGCTACCGTTTTGAAGCGGATGGTGAAGTCATCTCCAAGGGAACTGCTTTATTTACACCGCCCAAGCATTTTAAGTTTGAGAACCCTGATTTAAAGGTAGTGCGTGAAGGAGATGTTTTAAAGGTTACCGCCTCTGCCTACGCTAAGAGCGTGGAAATTCTGGCAGTGGACGGCGATGTAAGATTTTCAGACAACTACTTTGATATGAACGGTGGTACGGTTGCGGTAAAAATTCTGGAGGGAACAGCTACAGAATTCAAAGTACGGAGTGTCTACGATATCGCAAACTAGGGTAAGAAATCCTGTTTTGAAGTTAGATGGTGGATGTGTGGCATGATGGAAAATCAGTTTATACTCCATACGAACCCGCTGCGTTGACCAGGAGCGGGAGCGGGTTCGCATGGATATAAACTGATTTTTCCATCAACTTGCAACGTCCGTATCTTTCATTTTTAAAACAGGATTTCTTACCATATTTACGATAAGAGGAATGACCATAATAATCCAGGAAACCGGTTCCGCCACAATAATGCCCCAGTAACCGATTTTAGGAGCTAAAAGGAAGGCTGCCAAAACTTTACACAGCAGTTCCAGAGAACTGGAGAATACCGGTGTTTTACTGTCACCAAAGCCCTGCATGCTGTTACGGAACAGGCAGATAATAGTGGGGATGAAATAAAAAATGGTATTTACCCTTAAATAAAGGGAAGCGGTATCCACAATTTCCTGTTCGGCGGTTGAGGTGATTTTTTGTACCAATGCAGGTGCAAAGGTATATGCTACAACAATGACGCCCACACACCAAAGGAAGGTCAGTAATACAGTGTCTTTGAGACCGGTTTTGATGCGGGAGTATTTTCCGGCACCCAGATTCTGTCCGCAATAGGTGGCCAGCGTGGTGCCGAATACACCGAAAGGCAACATAAATATGGAAGAAATCTTCCGGGCTGCACCATGGGCAGTAATGGTATTCTGGCCAAAGGTGTTGATGGTGCTTTGAAGGGATAAGGTTCCAAGACTTACCAGGGAAGACATAAAGCCCATGGAAGCACCGGTGGAAAGCATTTTGATATAAATGTATTTAGGAATCTTAAAATCTTCTTTACACAGGGTTAAAGAAGGGTATTTCTTTCGCATATAGAAGAAACACATGATTGCCGACATTGCCTGGGATACTACTGTAGCCAGAGCGGCACCGCCTACACCCATATGCAGGAAAATAATAAATGAATAATCCAGGATAATGTTTAATACGGTTGCTACAATTAAAAAAATCAGAGGAGTAAAGGTATCACCCAGTGCACGAAGTATGGCAGCACAAATATTATATAGAGTGGCAGCCAAAAGTCCTGCCAGGATAATACTGATGTAGGATCTGGTTAGTGGTAAAACACCTGCGGGAACATTCATTATGGATAAAATCGGATTTAAGAAAATCAAACATACCGCACTGAGTATCACTGCAAAGGAAGAGCCTAAGAGTACGGTGCCTGCAATGGCTTTTTTCATGTTTTTTTCATCATTTGCACCGAAGAAGGTTGCGATGACGATGGCATAACCGTTGGTAAATCCGTTTAAGAGACTGTTTAACATATCACTAAGGGTAGTAATGGAACTGACAGCAGCCAGTTCGGCGTCTCCTAAAGTGGAACCGACGATATAGGTATCTACCAGACTGTAAAATAACTGGAACAACTGGCCTATAAACAGTGGGATGGCAAATAATAAAATTAATTTAATGGGTTTTCCTACGGTAAGGTTTTTCATGGAAAGCTCCTGTCTTCTTTAGCTTAGTTAAAAAAGTGTAAGTATCTCTAATTGATATATCAGATATTAGGTGAATTGACAAGTAGGAGTTTGACAAAAGGAATTACTTTGTGAATAAATGGTGATTATGTCGCAACAAAAATATGAAAAATGCTTGTGTTTCGTCTAAATTACCCATATAATAAAAACGTTATTAATATAAGAGGGGCTAAAATTGATAAAATAGAAGGAGAAATACCACTATGAAAAAACTATTTAGCACAATTTTAGCAATTGCGTTACTTTTTGTCAGTGCGATGGAAGTACACGCAGCAGGGTTAGAGGATATTTTTGACGCAGAGTATTATGCGGATGAATATCCTGAATTATATGATGCATACGGCTATGATGAGGATGCATTGTATCAACACTTTATTACATATGGATTGGATGAAAAGCATTGCATGAGTCCGATTCTGGATGTAGTGGAATACCGTGAAACCTATGCAGATTTGGATGCGGCATTCGGTGATAATTGGGATGCCTATGTAAATCACTGGTATACTTACGGTATTGTAGAAGGCAGGGACAATGGAACGGAGTTTGACCCTGTTTTGTATGTGGAAGCTTATAGCGATATTAAAGCGGCTTTCGGGGATGATTACGAAGCGATTTCCAATCATTACCTGACCTACGGTATTGATGAAGGTCGTACACTGGGCTTGAAGACAACTAAGTCTAATACAGCAGGTAAGGCTTCAGTGGTTACTGTAGTTGTGGCAGGTGGCGGAAGTGTCAGTAGCTCAAGCGGTGCGGGAAGTGCAGGTGGTAGTACCGGAGGAAGTGCAGGCGGCGGCACCGGAGGAAGTACAGGCGGCGGCACCGGAGGAAGTACAGGCGGTAGTATCGGAGGAAGTGCAGGTAGCAGTACCGGAGGAAATACTGGTGGAAATAACACCGGCAATACAGGTGATTTTGAAGATAATCAGCTTGCTTCACGGATGGGTTTCTATGTAGATGGAACTACTTTATATGATGCAAACGGCAATGCATTTGTGATGCGTGGTGTGAACCATGCGCATACATGGTACACTGATAAATTGGAAGTTTCATTGGATGCCTTAGCAGACGCAGGATGTAATACGGTCAGAATAGTATTATCTGATGGAGGACAGTATTACAGAAACAGTGCATCTGAAGTGGAAACTATTATTGCGGAATGCAAAGAAAGAAATATGATTGCAGTTTTGGAAGTGCATGATTATACCGGAAGCAACAGCAAGGCGGATTTGCTTGCGGCAGCGCAGTATTTTGTGGATATAAAGTCTGCTTTGATTGGGGAAGAAGATTATGTAATTATTAATATAGCCAATGAATGGATGGGCAACAGCGAATCCAGTGTATGGGAAGAAGCGTATGTGGAAGCGATTCCTATGTTACGTGAGGCAGGACTTGCACATACCATTATGGCGGATAGTGCAGGCTGGGGTCAGTATGCAAGATGTATTGGTGACGGCGGAAGAGATATTCTGGCAGCAGACCCTTTGCACAATGTAATGTTTTCTGTACATATGTATGGAACAGCCGGTGGTACGGCACAGAAGATTGAGAACAATTTGAGCTACGCTACAGATTTGGGACTTTGTGTCTGTGTAGGTGAATTTGGTTATACCCATAGCGATGGTGATGTTGCAGAAGAGTTCCTTATGGATTATTGCGAAGATAACGACATCGGATATCTGGCATGGTCCTGGAAAGGTAACAGCGGTGGCGTAGAGTATCTTGATATAGCAGTGAACTGGGATGGCAGTGATTTGTCCGATGATTGGGGCGAAGTGGTAATGAACGGTACCAACGGTATTAAAGAGACTTCTGACATTTGTACAGTGTTTTCGGAATAAGAAAGAGAGCGGTATATGCATAAGATAACCAAGCATAAGAAAAACTTAGCGGGACTTTTTGTGTTATTCTGTCTGTTAGTAACTGCTTGTGGAAAAGGCAATGCAGAAAGTGAAACTGATATAACGAAATTTTCGCAGGAAGAGATAGAAACACTAAGGGATCAAAAGGGCTTTTATGTAGAAGGAACGACCCTGTATGATGCCAATGGCAATCCTTTTGTGATGCGTGGGGTAAATCATGCCCATACATGGTACTCGGATAAGCTGCTTGAGACTCTGGATGCATTAGAGACTATCGGCTGTAACAGTGTCAGAATCGTATTGTCTAACGGAGAACAGTGGAGCAAAACGGAAGCGAGTTCTTTGGAGGGAATTATAGCATTTTGTAAAGAGAGAAATTTGATTGCGGTATTGGAGGTACATGACCCGACAGGAAGCAGTGAACAAAGCTCCTTGCTTGCAGCGGCGCAGTATTTTGTAGACATGAAGGATGTCTTAATCGGAGAAGAAGAGTATGTGATTATCAATATTGCCAACGAGTGGCCTGCCAACCGTAATGCAAAGACATGGAAAGAAGGATATCTGGAGGCGATTCCCATGTTGCGTGAAGCCGGACTTGCCCATACCATTATGGTGGACAGTGCAGGTTGGGGGCAGTATGGAAAATGTATAAAAGAAGCCGGAGCAGAAGTGTTTGCTGCAGACCCTTTGGGTAATGTGATGTTTTCGGTACATATGTATGGTTCTGCCGGTGGAAGTGCAAAAGATATTGAGAAAAATTTACGATATGCTACGGATCAGGGACTGTGTGTCTGCGTGGGAGAGTTCGGTTATACCCACAGTGACGGGGATGTGGACGAAGCTTTCCTGATGCAGTATTGTGAGGAAAATAATATCGGGTATCTGGCCTGGTCATGGAAGGGTAACAGCGGTGGCGTAGAATATTTGGATTTAGCCGCTGAATGGGACGGCAGTGTACTGAGTGCCGATTGGGGCGAAGTGGTGGTAAACGGCCCGGAAGGCATTAGAGAAACGGCGAAACTCTGTACGGTATTTACAGAGAAAGTGCAAGATAGTACATCGGTAACTTTAGAGGAATTAAAAGAACAAACAGGTTTTTATGTAAGCGGTACCACTTTGTGCGATGCTAACGGGAATCCTTTTGTGATGCGTGGAGTCAATCATATGCATACGTGGTTTACCGACAAGATGGAAGTAACAGCAGCCGCTTTGGAAGAAAACGGCTGCAACTGTGTCAGAATTGTTTTGTCCAACGGTGAACAATGGGATGAAAACGAAGCAGCTGAAGTAGAACGTATTATTGAAATCTGTAAGGAACATAATCTGATTGCAGTTTTGGAAGTGCACGATACAACCGGTAAATGGTTGGAGGACGACCTGTTGGCAGCGGTACAATATTTTGTAGATATCAAGGATGTGTTAATTGGTGAAGAGGATTATGTGATTATTAATATTGCCAATGAGTGGCCATCCAATAATGAGTCCAATGTGTGGAAGGAAGCGTATGAGAAAGCCATTCCTATGTTACGGGAGGCCGGACTTGCCCATACCATTATGATAGACTGTGCCGGCGGAGGCCAGTATGGTAAATGTATGGAGGCAGCGGGAGCAGAAGTTTTGGCATCAGACCCTCTTGGTAATGTTATGTTTTCCGTACATATGTATGGAACGGCTGGCGGTAGTGCTGAGATAATCGAACAAAATCTTTTATACGCCATTGAAAAGGAGTTATGCGTCTGCGTTGGTGAATTTGGCTTTACACATGGTGATGGTGATGTAGATGAGGCATTCCTGATGCAATATTGTGAGGAAAATGATATCGGGTATCTGGCTTGGTCATGGAAGGGTAATGCTTCGGAAGCTTCCTATCTTGATATGGCAACAGAATGGGACGGTAGTGTGTTGTCTGCCGACTGGGGCGAAGTAGTAGTAAACGGTCCGTGCGGTATCAGGGAAACAGCAGAGATGTGTTCGGTTTTTGAACAATAGGATACGATTTGACTGTTTGAGTCATAAAGAGAATATTGGAAGAGGATTATCAAATGAAAAAGAAAAGTTTAAAAGGAATGACAGGACTTGTATTGGCAATGACCATATTTTTGACAGCCTGTGGAGCGGAACAAACAGGAGCGGACGCGGAAAGCAGTGTGGCGGATGCGGTAACGGAGAGTGGTGTGGCAGATTATCCTACGGTAGAGGAACTGTTAGCAGAATGTACGTATGTGAATGCTGAAATGTATGAGAGAGCGACCGCATACCCTGCCGGAAATCTATCCAGAATTATTGCGGCCATGGAAAAAGCAGAAGCAGGAGAAAAAGTGACCATAGGAGTCATTGGAGGTTCCATTACACAGGGGTCTTCTGCAAGCAGTCAAAATTCCTGTTATGCTTCTTTGTTAAAACAGTGGTGGGTAGATACGTTCCCGCAGGCAGAAATTGAATTTGTCAATGCCGGTATTGGCGGCACCACTTCTTATCTGGGGGTACACAGAGTACAAGAAGATTTGCTATCTTATGAACCGGATTTTGTAGTAGTTGAGTTTTCTGTAAATGACAGTAACACCAATTTTTATAAGAAGAGTTATGAAAACCTGGTGCGCAGAATTATGTGTGAGGAATACAATCCTGCAGTGCTTTTGTTGTTTATGACAATGGATAACGGAACCAGTGCCCAGGGAAATGATTCCCTGATAGGATTTCAATATGAGATTCCCATGATTAGTTACGGGAATGCGATTTTGGATGAAATCAGAGGGGGCAACTTTACGTGGAAGGATATTTCCCCGGATAACATTCATCCCAATGACAGAGGACATGCTATCGTGGCAGAAATTCTGGATGTATACCTGACGGATATTTATAACAGAAAAGATGAACTGGCTACAGAGGTGACTGCGTTTGATAAAGATGTATTGACTAAAGAAGTCTATATGGATGCGGCTATTTTAAATGCAGAGGATATTGAACCCATACAGTGGGGTAGCTTTACCGTGGCAGACATCAACGACCGATTCCACGGAAACTGGTATACCGAGACAGGTGAAGAAAGTCTGATATTTGAAGTAGAGGCTGCCAATATCGGTATTATGTATCAGGAGATGGTAAACGGAAACGGCGGTGAATATGAAATTATTATCGACGGAACTGCAGTGGCTACCATTAATGCAGATTTCCCTAACGGCTGGGGCAACTACAGTGAAACGGTGGAGGTATATACTTCTAACGAAAAGACTACCCATACCGTTGAAATTAAACTGAAGGAAGGCTCTGCCGGAAGCGTATTTGCTCTGCTGGGACTTATGATATCGTAACATAATAGTAATAGGAAAAAAT
>JAZNNL010000065.1:0-5224 GCA_045580245.1 Lachnospiraceae bacterium | reverse complement strand
AAAAGTATTCCGGCACAGACCCTTGGCGAACGCCGGCACTTAACGAAAATATCTCGAAGAG
Organism: Lachnospiraceae bacterium; assembly: GCA_045580245.1. GTDB lineage: Bacteria > Bacillota > Clostridia > Lachnospirales > Lachnospiraceae > Acetatifactor. Next base: position 5,163 of record JAZNNL010000065.1, on the reverse strand, counting down.
ATTATTTGAGTTTAGTACCGTTGCGTTCGGCATGGAGCGAAAGCGCGTCTGCAAGGAAACTTTTTGCAACCGATTATCAATTTATCTGCTCTTTAACAGTCTCTTATTTTATTTTCAAGCAATACTAATCAATAAAATACATGTCCGCCGATATTAATACCGGTGAGTCCGGGAATCGGCGTTCTGAAATATAAGCAACTTCCTACATTAGTCACACCTGACATGGCCTCCTGTGCCGCCTGATAGCAGCTTGCGGTTGCTCTGTTGGTGGTCAGCACCAGTTCCAGTCTGCCGCTACCTACAGGAGAAAACTGCTTACGCTGGTATATAACGCCTACCATGGTATCCGGATATCTGGAGCTTAACATGCGGTTGATAACAACGGCGCCTACCGCCAGCTGTCCTTCATAGGGCTCGCCACCGGCTTCACAGTAAATAATGCTTGCCAGAAGCTTCAAATCCCCGTCTGCAAATTGAATCTCCGAAATATCCCTCCAGGTGGAGTTTAAAGCTTGCTGGGAAAGTCTTTTTTCTTCTTCAATCTGCTTACGCAGGGCTTCAATATCCGCTTCCGCCTGTGCTCTTTCCGCTTCCAGACGTTTCATCTCGGCTTCCGCAGCTGCAATCTCATCTTCATTGGCAGATATCTTATCCGCAGTCTGGCTAATCAGCCCGGCAATCTTACTTTTCTCTGCCTCTGCCGCCAGCACCAGTTCTTCCAGTTCTGCTTTTTCCTGCCGTAACAGTGCTTCCTTTTCTTCTATCAGAATTCTGCTATTCTCGTAATCCGCAAGCATATTCCGGTCATACTCCGCAATGGCTGCCAAATAATCCTTAGAGTTTAACAGTTCACTGAAGCTGCCTGCCGAAAACAGAATATCCAGATAATCCGTTTCACCGCTTTCATAAATATACCGGATGCGCTCTACCATACAGGTATACTGCCACGCTTCAACGGCTTTAGCCTCTTTTAGCGCCACCTCGGTTTCCGTAATTTCCTCTTCCTTTTGGGATATCTGACCATCCAATTCCGCCAACCGTTCACTAATGGCGGTTAATTCTGCATTCAATCCCTGTAAATCTGCCTGCAGTCCTGCCCCAATGCCTTCCAGTCCTTCCAGTTCGTCCTGGCTGGCATCAATTTCATTGTCTAAATCCTCTTTTTCTTCCAGTTTTTCATCCAACTGTTCCTGGGTTGTGGTCGCATATACAACAGAAGGCACATCACAGAACAAAATCACGCCAAACATGGCCAGTGCAATCCGGCCTTTATATCTGTATCTGACCATACGTTCCGCAAACAGCTTGGATTTTTTAACGTTTTTCTTCTTACGGTTCATTCTGTGCCCTCCTTTCTTTTCATAATGCCCGTCTGCTTTACCGGGCATATGTGCCAAATGACACATCTGTCACTTCTTTGGCATTTATCGTTTAGACATCAATTTCTATTTTGCGTCCGCTTCTCTGATATTGTTCCAATTCCACGCCTGCTGCCGCTAACATCCGCTTGGAAGCCAGCGTGGTGGGTGTGGTGGCATATTTATCACTGTCATACACGATTTTCTTAATCCCTGCCTGAATAATGGCCTTGGCACATTCATTACAGGGAAACAGGGATACATATAATTTTGTACCCTCCAAAGAACCGCCTCTGTAGTTTAAAATAGCATTCATTTCCCCATGGGTAACATAAGGATATTTGGTATCTAACAGTTCTCCTTCTCTGTCCCATGGAAATTCATCATCGGAACATCCTATGGGGAATCCGTTATACCCCATGGAAAGAATTTTGTTATCCATGCTTACAATACATGCCCCTACCTGGGTATTGGGGTCTTTGGAACGCATACCGGATAAGTTTGCAATACCCATAAAATACTCATCCCAGCTGATATAGTTTTCTCTTTTTCTCATCTTTGTCATTGGTATCCCCTTCCCATATCTTTTTACCGTACCCCTACGGTATCATCCTTTTAACAATACATTTTCGCAGTCTGCCTTACATTTACTCCAACAGACCAATTCTTCTTAAATGCTTCTCTTCTTCGGAAAACGGTGTGTTCAAAAAGGTTTCCACAATATCCAGTGCCAGATTCGGACCCACAATACCGCCACCTAACGCCAGCATATTTGCATCGTTATGAAGTCTGGTCATCTTTGCACTAAAGGTATCCTGACAAAGCGCACAACGGATTCCTTTCACTTTGTTGGCTGCAATAGAAATACCGATACCCGTGGTACAAACCAGGATTCCCTTTTCACATTCACCCTTTGCTACCGCTTCTGCAGCCGCTTTACCAAACAAAGGATAATCGCAGGAGTTTTTGTCATAGCATCCAAAATCCTTGTAAGCAATACCCTGCTCCTCCAAATATCCGATTACCACCTGTTTCAAATCATATCCGCCGTGATCACTGCCGATTGCTATCATTGTTATTTCCTCCTAAAATGCATGTATATATTTTATTGTTTTTGTCAGTGTATGCATGACATTCCCAGCACTTGGTATCACACTTCTACCACCTGATGTCCCGCTGCTTTTAACAGGCGGTTCATAATGGCCTGTCCCATACCCGCCCGGGCAAAAGCTTCCGCGTACATCAAATCCACTTCTTCATCATCAAACTCACGCAAAATGGTATACAACCTTTTTGCTATGGTCAGTTCATCTTTTCTCTTACCTGCGGACTTTATCACATCCGCCCGGTACAATGCCGCCGTTTCATCCGTAGCAATCACACCGGTCTTTTTTCCTGCTTTCTTAGCTTCTGCAATCTGCTCATTTACATAAGCCACTACCGCCCCGGACTCTCCTGACACTATTGTCAGTTCTCCTTTGGGAGCATAATGACGGTACTTCATTCCGGGTGCTTTGGGAGCCTGTCCGCTTTTATCACTTAAAATGGTAATATCCGTTTCCACCTCTCCGCACACAGCCGTTAGCATTTCCCGTGTAATGTATCCCGGCCGTAAAATCTCCGGCGGTGTTACCGTCAAATCTATAATCGTAGACTCCAGTCCAATTCCTACTTCTCCGCCGTCCACTATCATTTCTATACGGCCGTCCATATCCTCTTCCACATATTTTGCAAGTGTGGGACTGGGTTTGCCGGATGTGTTTGCACTGGGTGCTGCCACATATCCTCCTGCTTTTTCAATCAAAGCCTGCGCTGTCTTGTGGGAAGGCAGGCGTACCGCTACCGTATTAAGACCACCGGTGGTTTCTTCCGGTACCGCATCCGATTTGGGTAATATCATGGTAAGCGGCCCCGGCCAGAACGCATCCGCCAGCTTCTTTGCATTTGATAATATTGCCCGGTATTGGGGCGCATCCGACACTATTTTGTAAATATCTTCCCACCTGCAAATATGCACAATCAAAGGATTGTCGGAAGGTCTCCCTTTTGCCTCATATATTTTTTTTGAGGAACACGGATTCAGTGCATCACCGCCAAGCCCATAAACCGTTTCCGTGGGAAACGCTACCAGTCCGCCGTCTTTTATTATCTGGCCGGCTTCCTCCAGGCACTCTTTGCTATCCGCTTCCATGCATGTTACTATTTTGGTTTTCACTGTTCAAACCTTTCTTTCTGCCATAAGGATATCTTTTGTCAAAGTATCCCATATTCTTACATAGTATAACACACTCCTAAAAGAAATGGCAAATATAATTGCTCACCCTTACGAAGTGTGATAAAATGATAAATAGTGCAAAGTCAATCAACAAACGAAATGGAGAATCGTTATGAATCCTAATCCCAATTTACAAACTTATTCTTTGAAAGATGTTCCCTACTACAAACTGCACGGCAGAACCGATACCACACAGTATCCGCTGCCTTTATTCTGGAACGGCAGTGCCATTGAAGTTAACGTAACCGGTACCGAACTCTGGATTGACATCGAAGTGGACTTCGATTATCACGAGCCTTGGATTGGCACCTCTATCGACGGTGCGGTAATGAGCCGTCAGATGTTAATGCCCGGCACTTATTCTTTGTGTCTGTTCCGCAACATGACGGAAGAACCTGTTAAAAATGTACGTTTCTTCCGTGAACTGCAGGCTATGTCCGAAGACAATGCCTGTCACATCTTAATTCACGGATTTAAGACAGACGGTACTTTTTCACCTGTAGCAGACAGACCTGTTAAGTTAGAATTTATCGGTGACAGTATCACATCCGGTGAAGGCACCTACGGTGCGAAGGGTGACTACCCCTGGATTACCATGTTTATGAGTTCCAGCAAACACTACGCTACCATGATTGCTGAAGAGCTGAACGCAGACATCCGCCTGATTTCCCAGGGTGGCTGGGGTGTACTCTGCGGTTGGGACAATGACCCCCGTCACGCCCTCCCTTCCCGTTATGAATCCATCTGTGGTTTGGCAGACGGTGAATACAATGAAAAGCTCGGTGCAAAGAAACCCAATCCTTTCGACCAATGGCAACCGGATGCCGTAATCGTCAATTTGGGCACCAATGACTGCAGTGCTTTTGAGCAGCCCGGCTTTACCGTACCCGAAACAGGTGAAGTGTTCAAACAACGCAAAAACGAAGACGGCTCTTTCAACGCAGAAGATATTGCCCGTTTTGAAAAAGCCGTAGTGGATTTCTTATATGTAATACGCCGTAACAACCCCAACGCCCACATTATCTGGACTTACGGTATGTTAGGCTACAATCTTTCCTTACCGATTGCCCATGCCATCAATACCTACCGCACCGAAAGCGGAGACACAAAAGCCTACTTCTTACAGGCACCTAACACCACTGAAGAAACCATCGGCAGCCGCTTCCATCCGGGTGTTAAATCCCATGAACGTGCAGCTAAGGTACTGGCAGAGTTCTTAAAGGATTTATTACAGATTTAACAGTATCTGCATAAGGCCAAACATAATAGCCACTAAAAAAGCACTACCATCAAGTCCGGGTGGGGTATTATCACAACGCCTTTTTAGTGGCTATTTTTTTCGGAATCATTCAGATACCGGAGGATGCCCAGATGGATTTCCCATGCCAGTTTCTTTTGGTAGGATGGGTCGGTCAGTTTCTTCGCCTCTTCAGAATTGGACAAAAAGCCACATTCTACGATTACGATAGGGGTGGGCGTCTTTTTTAAGAGATAATAACTGTCGTTTGCTTTGATTTGGCGGGTGTTATC
>JAZNNL010000064.1:0-9084 GCA_045580245.1 Lachnospiraceae bacterium | reverse complement strand
TAGTAATAGCAAAAGCGCAGCGGATTGCTGCGCTTTTATTTATTCTACAACTCGTAAGGTGTTACCTGATATACGTAGTAGTTCAGCCAGTTACTGTAAAGGTTGTTGCTGTGGGAACGCCACTGCAACAATGGCTTCTCTTCCGGGTTATCGTTTGGATAATAATTATAAGGAATGTGTATGGGCAGACCCTTATTTAAATCCCTGAAGTATTCATTATTTAAAGTGTAGCGGTCGTATTCCGGGTGACCGTTTACAAAAATCTGCTTCCCTTCATTGGCAATCGCCAAAAATACACCTGCCTCATCTGATTCTGCCAAAACCGTAATATCCTTGCAGGCATGGATGGCTTCTGCGGGCGTCTCTGTATGACGGCTGTGCGGTGCCAGGAAAACATCATCAAAGCCTCTTACCAACGGAATCTTGCGGTTTGCCACCTTGTGTGGATATATGCCGAAAAGCTTTTCGGAAAGATGCCTTTTCTGAATACCGAAGTGATGATAAAAGGCTGCCTGGGCCCCCCAGCAAATATGTAAGGTAGAGGTCACATTTTTAAGTGACCAGTCCATAATATCACAAAGTTCCTCCCAGTAATCCACTTCTTCAAAGGTGATATCTTCTACCGGTGCACCGGTAATAATCAGTCCGTCAAACTTCTTATCACGGATTTCATCAATGGTGGTGTAAAACTTATTCAAGTGGTTTGCAGAAGTATTCACCGACACATGACTTTTTACGTTTAAAAAAGTAACATCCACTTGCAGTGGTGTGTTGGAAAGTGCACGCAAAAGCTGTAATTCCGTATCCTGCTTTACAGGCATAATGTTTAAAATGCAAACCTGCAACGGACGGATATCCTGATGCAGCGCACGGTTTTCATCCATGACAAATATATTTTCAATCTCCAATATTTCCTTTGCAGGTAAATCACTTTGGGTCTTAATTGGCATTATGGTTTCCTCCCAGATACTTTTCTATAAATTCCTCTTCTGTCAGAATCGGCACCTGTAATTCTTTTGCTTTTTTATTTTTCGAAGAAGACGAGGTAATATCATTATTAATCAGGCATTCTGTCTTTCCGGTCACACTGCCGGTCACCTTTCCGCCCAGTTTTTCGATTTCTTCTTTTAAGTCATTGCGGCTTGCATAGTGATGCAAGCTACCGGTTACTACAAAGGATAAACCGTTTAAGGTCTGGCTTCCCTCTTCCATAACAGGTGCTTCTATCTTCAATTCCGCAACCAGTTTTTGCAAACGTTCCCGGTTCTTTTCATCTGCCATGTAGTCTGCAAAAGCATTTGCAATCACTTCTCCCACGCCCTCAATGGCACTGAGTTCTTCTGCACCGGCTACAAGCAATGCATCCAAATCATAGGCAAAGTGTTTACAAAGCATTTTGGCATTCACTACACCTATATTAGCAATTCCCAATCCATAAAGCAACCTTGGAAGTGTGGTAAATCTTGCTTTTTCAATACTCTCTATCATATTTTGGTAAGATTTTGCACCAAAGCCTTCCATTTCCACAATGGTCTCTTTAAAGGCAGCAAGGTGGAACAAATCTGCAAAATCGTGAATAAATCCCATGGCAATAAATTTTTCCAATGTGGCTTCAGACAATCCCTCTATATTAAGGGCATCCCTGCTTACCAACAAAGTAAAAGCTTTGATTTTCTTAGCCGCACAATCCGGATTGGTACAATAAAGGCTTTCTGCCTCATTCAAGCTTTTTACAACAGTCTGCCCTCCGCAAACCGGGCAATTTGCAGGAATCTGTACCGTATCGGAGCCTGTAAGATTGTCTGCAATCTGCGGAATAATCATATTGGCCTTATAAACTGTGATTCTGTCTCCAAGCCCCAGTTTTAAGCCTCTCAAAATACTGATGTTGTGCACCGACGCACGGCTTACGGTTGTTCCTTCCAGTTCTACCGGTTCAAATATGGCAACCGGATTAATAAGTCCTGTTCTGCTGGGACTCCACTCAATTTCTTTTAATGTGGTTTCCTTCAGTTCATCCGCCCATTTAAAAGCAATGGCATCTCTGGGAAATTTAGCCGTTCTGCCCAGCGACTGTCCATAGGCAATATCTTCAAAGGTAAGTACCAGACCATCTGAAGGAATGTCATAGTTCTCAATCTTTTTTTCAAACCCTTCTATGGCTTCCGAAATCGTATCCGGCGTCACCATAACACTTTCCACTACCTCAAAGCCCTGTTCTTTCAAAAACAAAAATTGTTTTTCCCTGGAATTATCAAAATCCACTCCCTCTGCATTAACCAGCGAAAACGCAAAAAAACGTACATTTCTATTTGCCGTAACTTCATTGTTCAACTGACGCACCGAACCGGAACAAAGATTACGGGGATTTTTATATTTCTCTTCCTCATTCGTAATCTCTGCATTTATTTTTTCAAAGTCTGAATACGTAATCACTGCTTCCCCTCTTAAAACCAGTTCCCCCTGATAAGGAATCGACAGCGGAATATTTTTAAAAGTGCGGGCATTATTGGTTATAACTTCACCAACTTCACCGTTCCCACGGGTTACCGCTTTTGCAAGTTTTCCTGCATGGTACGATAGTACTACCGTTAAACCGTCCAGTTTCCAGCTTAAAATTGCAGGTTTTCCCTGCAGCCAATCCTTAAGTTCTTCCCTGCTCTTGGTTTTTCCCAACGAAAGCATAGGCGAAGCATGGCGCTCCTTTGGCAGCTCTTCTACTGCTTCATACCCTACATTCACGGTGGGACTGTCCGCCAGTGTTACACCGGTTTCTGCTTCCAGCTTCTCCAGCTCATCATAGAGTCTGTCGTACTCAAAATTGCTCATAATCTCGCGGTCTTCGGCATAATAAGCCTTGGAAGCTTCTTTTAATTGATAAACCAGTTCTTTCATTCTGGACATTTTATCTGCATTCATACAATCTACCTTCTATTCCCACTTATACTGTGTCATTCCGCACAAATCATATAATTTCTGTAATTCTGCTTCACTCAATTCCCTATATTTTCCCGGCATAAGGCCATCTGATGTAATATTCACCACTCTGATTCGTTTTAATTCCTTTACCTCGTATCCCAGGGATTGACACATTCTGCGTATCTGTCTATTGACCCCTTGAGTCAATATGATTTGGAAAGTAAACTTCCCGATTTGTTTTACATGACAGGGCTTTGTGGTAATGTCTAATTCTTTCAAATAGACACCCTTCTCCATTTTCGCAAGAAAATCTGCATTGATTTCTTTGTTAACTTTTACAACGTATTCCTTTTCATGGTTTTCGGAACCTTTCATCATACGTTGAATCAGGTTGCCATCATTTGTTAATAATAGCAACCCTTCTGAATCTTTATCCAGTCTGCCTGCATAAGTAACACGCTCCGGATAAGAAATAATATCCATTATTTTCTTTTCCGCATGCTTATCCCGTTCCGTACACACAACACCTTTGGGTTTGTAAAAGGCCAAAACCACTTTCTTTTCCCTGCTTTGCGCCTGTTTTTTTCCCACGAGAACCGTATCGGCATCTGAAACCTTATCCCCGGGTGCGGCTACTCTGCCATTGATGGTAACAATCCCCTGCTCTATCAGCTTATCGGCATCCCGTCTGGAGCAAACACCGCTCATGGCCAGGTATTTATTAATGCGGATTTTTTCAATCTGACTTTCTTTCATACAAATGTTTCAACTTCCTGTACTGTTTCATATCCTATCGCCACCGTATCTTCTGCAGGCATATTGTCTACTTTTGCTATCCATACAAACAACAGTGCCAACATACTATACAGCGAGAAAATAAACATTAGAAAAATGGTGACAACCATCTTTACCTGTGCCTGTTTTGCATCTTTTACATGATTCCACATCAGACATAGGATAAAAACAAAAATTGCCAGCGGAAACGCCAATAAACACCACGCAGTCCCGATTACAATCATATTAGGTGCAATCTCCATACCGGAAGCCTTACAGATAACGCAGATGCCGGTAATAATGGCTACCACTCCCAGAATCATACCGGAAATCGCTACCGGCTTTCCATACTTTTTCTGTTTTTGTTCCATAACTTGTTCTGTCATATTTATCATTCCTTTTCTATTCCAATCCTACCATATGGAAAATTTCCAGCTTGGGCAGATAAATGCGCATGGTTTCCGCATCCACCATTTCGCTTCTCAGTTCCTGTCCCTCAGGCAAAAGAAAAGCTTTTTTTCCGGTCCGTTTGATATCCACATATATATCATACATAGGTGCAACCGGGGACTCCTCCTGCTCATTAATCAATGCCAGATACTCTTTTCCTTCTTTTTCCCAAAAGAACACTTCCACAAATTTCGGTGCATTGGAAGTAAATACCGGTGTCTTCATCAAGCTCTGTACGATACGCAAAAATACCTGACGGCTCATATAAGGCTTAGACATTTCAATAGGTGCCGCTGACCAGATAATCTTCCCTTTTTTAGTCTCTTTAAGCACCAGGCAAGGCTCATCTGTATAAATACCGGGAGGATTGGAATGAATGGCTGCAAACTCTGTTGTTAACGGTGATGTATAAGGTAAAGTTCGGTTTGCCAGCACCGTCAATCCTTCTGTATCCGTCACTTCTGCCACGATTTGCGGCATAGGTACCGTAAGAGGGGATAATGCGTTAAAACCCTCCAGAATCTCTTTACCGGCTTCGGTAGGGCTCATATAAGTGAAATTGTGCTCCGTTTTACCGATAACTCTTAACCCCAACAGTTTCTGCAATCTCTCATTTCCGATAGGACCACTGATGTATAAATTACCGCCTCTGTTCAGATAATCTTCTATTTCATCCATTTCGTCGTCTCTGATTTTTGCCACGTGGGATAAAATCATCACATCTGCGGTCGCATTTTTGATATTCTTTGTCCCGATAACCTCAAATGCCACATTATTTTCTCTTAAAACCGATGCTGCCGCAACGGGACTTTGCATATAATAATCCGGCCAGAAAACCTTATCCATAATTGCACAGGGCTTTTCATTAGGATCATACTTGGCATGGGTTAGGAACCAGATTGCTGCATTATGATACAAATTGCCGTTAATATACTTCTCATAGGGCGCTGTTTTAGAAAATACCTGCTTCATAATACCATGATATACTTCCGGCACAATGGTCCCATCCGGATTAATGGCATCCACCAGCAGAAACGCACCATTATGCACCAGGGCGGTTATGGCATGTAACAGCAACTCTTCTTCTGTTTTTGTAGTGGTATGATATACCAGTTCCGGTTCACAACGGGAGGTATGATACACAAACGGCAGATTCGGTGAAACATTCTTATAGTACTTGTTAATAAAAGTCTGTTGTAAAAAGCCACCGTAATAATCCCCGCCGCAATAGTCGATTGCTTCGGTAAGCATCTCGCTGCTTCCATCGATCCAGCTGCCGGTAATGCGGGAAAACTGATGTTCAATGGTGACATGGGGTTTTATCTTCTTCACACAATTTGTTGCAAACCGTGCATAATCTGCCATCCACTCATCACGGATAGCCACAAAAGACAACCAGTCTTCATCTTCCCAGTCAATTTTGCGTGGCAGCTCCCTGCCTGTTTCATTTTTATAGCGTTCCTTACAACTGTCGCAATAACAAACTTCCGGAAAAAAGGTCATATCCAGGAACATACCTTCAAAATCATACATGGTATTCATTTCTGTCAGGCAGGCTTCCACATAGGCACGATATTCTTTATTATTGGGGCATACAATACCATAACGGCCATTTTTAAAATCTCCGCCGCCACGATATTCCCTAAAGGTTTTGCCCTCTGCTGTCACCAGTCTCCAGGATGGGTGCTCTTCATAAGCCCAGTTGTCAAATATCTGTGTAAAATAGGCAATCACCGCAATCCCGTTTTCGTGACATTTCTGTATCATCTCACCAAAATAATCATACCCTTTAAGACCTTTGTGCATTCTTCCTACTTTGGTAGGATAATAACAAAGACCTGTATGAGGTTTGCCTTTTACCATGGCTGCCTGCACACCTGCAGCCTTTAATGCCTCTACATATTCATCCACATTGACTTTTGACAAAAAGTCGGGCTTCCAATCGTCAATATGCATGTCTAAAAGATTTCTTCTGTAATTTCCTTCAATCCACATTTTGTAACCTCCGCCGGCATTGCTTTTCCCAATTCAGCCACTGATTTATTCCCAATAATTTAATATAACCGGGGTAATTTATCCAGCGTCACTGCATACTCATGTTCATACAGGCGTTTCAGTGCTGAAAACTCATTAAATTCTTCCGTTAATACAAAACCGCCACTCCAGGTCATATACCAAAGCCATGGGGTTTTATTAGCAACTAACATATCTGCATCCGGAATAATACCGGTTTCTGCCACTGCAGTTCCTTTCTTTGCATCGGTAATCTTAAGCAGACCTTCATAATTGTCCCTGAAATCACTGTACGCATATGCAGGCGGATACTGATCCCTTGTAATAATATCACAGTACTCATCTCCCACATACCCTTCAGGCAACGGTGAATTCCATACCCAGATCAGGTTATCCAGGTGATGCTTTTCGGTATAATAACGGAACATGAAACGGTACAATTCTTTGGCTACTTCCACACCTTTCACGCCCCACCAGAACCAGTCCCCTTCCGCTTCATGAAAGGGTCTCCAAAGGATAGGAATATGTTTGTCGCAGAAAGGCTTTAACAGTCCTGCCATATGGTCCAAATCACTGCACATGGCAATATGTTCAGGCGTACCCTCTATCAAGGCCTTGGAAGCGTCAAAATCCGTATTTTTGCTAAAGAATGACTTATCCCATCCACCGATAGGGGAATACCAATGCCAGGTAAATGTTAACAATCCGCCTTTCTCTGCCCATTCCCATGCTTTTTGCAAGGTGCCTCTGTTTCTTTCCACTTCCGTCACACAGGCTTCATCGCCGGTTTCCAGTTTTATATTCGGAGAATAGGACAATAATTCAAAGCCACATAATGCAGGAAGCTTACCGGTTACTTCGTAAATTTTATCCAATTCTTCCTGTTCCATGGTTAAAGTATGTTGTCCGGTAAGAATACCGTTCCCTTCTAACTGATTCAAATATTCCAGTACATTTTTTACTTCTGCAATTGCATTTTTGTTGCAAGGTGTTGTAATCATAAATTTTCTCCTGTCCATGTTATATTTATTAATCTTGATGTATCAGCTTATGTGGTTAAAAGCGTTTCATAAACTGATTCCATGGTATCGCCAAAATAACTTTTATCAAAAGTCTGCGCAATCTCCATACTTCTGATTGCTGCATTCTTTCTCCATTCCGTATCCTTTTTCATCTGTTTTAATTTTTCCTGAAAATCCGTATCATTCTCATAAGCGTACCCATTGATACCCTCTCGGATAACATCACTTAAACACTCATCCTTTTTACATAAAAGCGGCAACCCGTTTGCAGCAGCTTCAATATAGGTTAATCCCTGAGTTTCACTGGTGGAAGCACTGACAAAAAAATCTGCCAGCTGATAATAGTCCTGCACTTCTATGGGCTTTACCATCCCGGTAAATATCACTTGTTTACGAATACCAAGCTTCTCTGCCTGCTTTTCCAGATTATTCTTGTCCGGACCGTCTCCCACAATCAGAAAAGTCAGTTCCGGTTCAGATTGCAGGGTTTTTGCAAACAGTTGCAATAACTCGCCCAAATTCTTCTCGGTTCCCAGGCGCCCCAAATTAATCAGCACCGTATTATCATCCGGAATCCCCAACGCGTTTCTTTTCTGCTTTCTTTCTTCCTCAGTCAGCCGGTGCGTATGCTGTTTTAATGAAATACCGCTGGGGACAATCTGGATATTGTTTTTTAATCCGTATTTTTGCAGGGTGTCTTCTACTTTGGTGGTGGGTGCAATAATGGTATCCACTTTCTTCATACGGGTACGGATAAACTGTTTTACCATGCGCCTGCCAATCCGTTCACTGGGAATCACATATCCCACATACCTGTCATACATGGTATGATAGGTATGGATTAAGGGTGCTTCTGCCAATTTGGCAATACGCTGGGCATACTGGAACGTAAAAAATTCACACTGGCTGTGGACCACATCAGGTTTCCAGTCAATCAGCTCCCTGATCAAATAATTATGATAAGATATGGGCATACGCACATCCGGATAAATAAACCCTATGGATACGGATTTAATATAATATACCGCACCTTCCTTATAGCTCTCTCTTCCTTCTGACAAGGTAAGTATCCTTACTTCATGCCCCTTATCTTTTAGTTCCTCCCACAAATTCCGAACGGAGGTTACCACACCGTTGGTAGAAGTGGTAAATAAATCAGTTGTAATCAGTATTTTCATTATTATTCCCTCATAAGTATATCCGTTTCCGCTAAAACTGCATTTGTCCTTTTACACATTGTGCGATAATCATACATATGTATTATCTTTTTGTGGGCCGCACCCGTTTTTTGATACCGGCTGCCATTTTGGAAATCGTTGGTCTGAAAGGCCTTACCCATAACCAAATCCCTGTAAAAAACCGGTACAGAACATTTTTTACCGATATGGTCCTGCCTTTTCGAACCAGCGCTATCATAACACCTTTTATCTGGTCTTTACGCAGGGGACCCTCAATCTCTTTTTGATTATCTCCCACCAAAAAGATGCCCTCTTCTTTGACTTTCCATATACGATGTAACACCAGGATACCGCCAAACTCTACATCTAAGTCCCTGCGGTAGAGCACCACATCTCCCCGTTTCAGTTTCTTGTCCTCTACAGGCTCTACTATAGCTTCGTCCCTGCCCGGCACAAAAACAGGATACATACTGTAGCCCTGCGGCTTAATCTGTATGGTACATCCTTCTTTTAATAGTTGTTCAATATCCACTTTATCATTTTGCATACTATCACCATTTTTACACATATCTCTATTATAAGCAATTTGCTCCGCATTCTCAACTGTTAAAACGATTTCCGGATAGATTTTTTCTGCATATAATGCTATACTGATTGAGAACAACGGTACATTTGTCCGGTTCAGAAAGGTATGGTGAATTCCTATGCAGCAAAACAAAAGCTTTGTC
>JAZNNL010000063.1:0-2675 GCA_045580245.1 Lachnospiraceae bacterium | reverse complement strand
CGGATAAGCAATATACTGTAAGGTTTTCAACTTTTGTAGTTTCCGATATATCTCCTGTTCTGTGGCAGGAAATACTGAACTTTTTCTTACTGTCTTCATTTTAAGTGCGCCTCCTGTTTATAAAATACAAAAAACCCAAGTACAGTGTAAAACTATACTTGGGTATATATCAGGAATATAGACTTCATGCATAGTTTTACTATACATGAGTCTCGCAATTTAAAACAAGCCAGACCAAAAGGCCAGTATGTTGACTTGCTACGATATACGCTTGCTACTCCCTCATGGGATTTTGCTATTGTCATTTTATCATTAAGGCTTGATTCTGTCAAATCTTTCACCTCTACACCAAATCCCAATTTTACGCCATTCCTAAATTGGGATTTTACGATTTTATTATGCTAAAACGTCAAAAATTATTTATCACCTTTAATTCTCTTTTTTGCATTCGCAATCAAATCTTTATAGCCAAGACCCAAAATAGCAATCACAGTTCTTTGCATTAATGCAAAACACAAGAACATAAGCAATACACCCCAAGCATATCCAGTATCTTGGACTAGCTGATTTTCAGCAAAGGTAATCAATGCGCTTACCGATGCCACACACAGTAATATTGCTGAAAGCATACCTGGAGTATACGGTTTTTTCAATTTATGAATTTTGATACCAACAATATGTATAAACGCTTCAAACAATCCCAGATAAATCGGCACTAATGCCAATAACGGTGATTGTGTGAAGAATGGGACAAAAGTAATCACAATCAACAAAACCACCACTGGAATATGTGACGTATGTTCCTTATCCTGCGTAACTTCCAGTCCAAAGAACTTTGACATCAATTTTGCAAAGCCTCCGGGAAAACGTGTTTCCTCCCATTCGTGAAGTGTAAACAAAAACATATATCCTATCATTATTCGCTGAATCAAACCAAGCTGATTATAAAAAACAGCACAACAGGAAACCATTGCAAACATTATAAATGTTAGTAATTCCAAATAATATTTCTTTTTTGCCATATCACATCCCCCAATCCATAAAAACAGGAAATATTCCATAGGTAATCATATCTATTTACACGCTTTTACTTCCATTTTCTTCACCGTTATTATATAAAGTATCACTACCAGAATCGTCGACAACAAGTCCGCAACAGGTTGGGCCCATGCAAGACCATTGGCGCCAATACTTGCTTTTAATATAAACAATGCCGGAATGTAAATAAATCCCTGACGGCTCAAGTTGATGATAAGTGCAGGGGTTGCTGCACCGGCTGCCTGAAGCGCATTTGCTAAAACGTAGAAAATACCAAATAGGAAGCTGGTGGTTAATAGAATTCTAACAAACTGTACTGCATAGTCGAATGCCGCTTGTTCTGTAAGGAATACACCCACAATCTGATTCGTAAACAGATAACAAATTATTGTCATTATTAAACTAAGCGCTAATGCAAAAATCACGGAAAAGCGCATAACTTTTTTGAATCGTTCCCACAAATCTGCACCGACACAATATCCAAGCAAAGCTTGAACGCCCTGTCCAAAACCGATACATATCATACCTGTGATCATCGTCACTTTGGATGCGACTCCGATTCCGGCTACTGCCATATCTCCAAAAGAAGCCATCTGCCCATTCATAACAATCTGCGAGATGCTCATCAGAAGAGACCCGAGAGATGCCGGTACACCAATAACCAAAATACTACTACACACCTTATTTCGAAGCATGAAATCACGGGGATGAATGCTCAAAATGGATTTCCCTCGTAAAAAATATACCATATAATAGCAGGCGCCAAACACATTTCCAATCGCAGTCGCGATTGCTGCACCGGTAATCCCCCAGCCAAGCCACAAAATCATAATCGGGTCGAGAATCACATTCAGAAGGTTTCCGAGAAGTTGTCCCATCATTGCTTTACCTGCCTGCCCTTCTGCGCGGATTACATTGGAAAAGCAATTGGCAATAAGAACAAAAGGACCACTGAATGTCACAATGGTAAGATATGACTTTGCAAAGCCATAAGTATCAGCACTGGTCCCCATCACTACCAGTATCTTCTCCATAAAGATGAGAAAAAGTGCAGACATAGCCACTCCGATAACAACACAGCTCCACATACAGAAGGAACATGCTCTTTTTGCATAATCTACATTCCCCTCTCCCAGAGCTCGTGAAATCACGGACGTTCCGCCAATACCAAAAACCGTACCCACAGACATAAAAATTAAAAACACAGGCATTGACATAGACACAGCCGCTACCTGATAAGCATCATGGGTCATCCCGATAAAAAGGGTATCTGCCAGATTATAGATTAAAACCATCAACATTGCGACCATTGCCGGTATTGCATTTTTCAAAACTGCTTTAGGCACCGGCGCACTACGAAACACTTCTAATTCTTTTGTCATTTCCATAAATATACTCCTTTACTAACTCTCTTAAGAAAATCACAGAATAGGCCTCGTTCCGATTCTGTTAATCCAGATAAGAGATGCTCTTCCATGGTTTTTATATGAGATTGGGCATTGATACAACATTCCATTCCGGATGCTGTTATACATACATTCTTTACTCTGCGGTCATTAGCATCTGCAAAACTTTCCACAAAGCCTTTTTGTTCCAAACGAGTCACTATCCCGGCAGCTGTAGACTGTGCCACATGT
>JAZNNL010000062.1:0-2324 GCA_045580245.1 Lachnospiraceae bacterium | reverse complement strand
CGGTGGCAAGAGCCAGCAGGTAGAAAAAAATACCCGTGTCAAGGCCCGTGTAAAGGCACATGCACTAAAAGAAATTATTGCAGGTAAAGACAAAGTCATCATTATGGGACATCGTATTGCAGATGTGGACAGCTTTGGTGCAGCAGTAGGTATTTATCGTATTGCCCAGGCATTGGACAGAAAGGCACATATTGTATTAAATGATATTTCCAATACCTTGCAACCGTTAGTGGACTTATTTAAGAATAATCCTGAATATGATGCGGACATGATTGTAGGTAGCAATCAGGCTATTGAACTGGCCGGAAATAATGCAGTTTTGGTAGTGGTTGATGTAAACAAACCTACCATTACAGAGTGCCCTGATTTATTAAAAGTATGTAAGTCCATTGTGGTACTGGACCATCACCGTCAGGGTGCGGAAACCATTGAAAATGCTACCTTGTCTTATGTAGAGCCCTATGCGTCTTCTGCCTGTGAAATGGTATCTGAGATTTTGCAGTATACCGGCGAGGGCATCAAGATCCGTACAGAGGAAGCAGATTGTATGTATTCCGGTATTATGATTGATACCAATAACTTTATGAGCAAAACCGGTGTCAGAACCTTTGAAGCAGCAGCATTTTTACGTCGAAACGGTGCGGATGTAACCCGTGTCAGAAAGATGTTCAGGGAAGACGCCAATGAATATAAGGCAAAAGCAGATACTGTCAGCCAGGCAGAGATTTACAGACAGTCTTATGCCATTTCCATTTGTACCAGTGAGGATATTCAGAGCCCTACCGTAATCGGTGCACAGGCTGCAAATGAATTGTTAAATATCCGCGGTATCAGAGCCAGCTTTGTTATGACGGAGTATCAGGGCAAGATATTCGTTTCCGCCCGTTCCATTGATGAAGTGAACGTACAGATTATTATGGAGCGTCTGGGCGGTGGCGGACACATGAATACCGCAGGATGTCAGATGGAAGGTGTAGGTATGGCGGAAGCTATCGGTACTCTGAAAGAAACCATTGACATTATGATAGAGGAAGGTGCAATTTAATGAAAATTATTTTATTACAGGATGAGAAAAAGCTGGGTAAAAAAGGTGAAATTATTGAAGCCAGCGAAGGATACGCAAGAAATTATATTTTACCCAAGAAAATCGGTGTAGAAGCCACACCCAAGAATTTGAACGATTTAAAGCTGCAGAAAGCTAATGCGGACAAGGTTGCCCAGGAGCAGTTAGATGCTGCAAAAGCACTGGCAGAAGAATTGGAAACTAAGACCGTGGAAGTGAAGATGAAGGCCGGTGAAGGCGGAAGAACCTTTGGTTCTATTTCCTCTAAGGAAGTAGCGGCGGCTTGTAAAGAACAGCACGGTATTGAATTGGACAAGAAGAAGCTGGTAATGGCAGATGCAATCAAGAGTTTTGGTGTGTATGAAGTAGGTGTAAAATTACATCCTAAGGTAACTGCTAAATTAAAGGTACATGTATCTGAAAGCTAAGAGCGAAAGGAAACTGTTATGCCTACGATGGAAGAAACAGTCTTAAAAAGAATATTGCCCCATAGTGTAGAGGCGGAGCAATCCGTTATCGGTTCCATGATTATGGACAGGGAAGCTATCGTGGTAGCGTCCGAAATCATTACCGGAGAGGATTTCTACAATAAACAATACGGTATCCTCTTTGAGACTATGGTGGAGTTGAATGATGAAGGCAGACCGGTAGACCTTGTTACCTTGCAGGACCGCTTAAAGGAGAAGGATGTACCGCCTGAGGTAAGCAGCCTGGAATTTGTAAGGGATTTGATTACTGCAGTACCTACTTCTGCAAATATCAAGTATTATGCAGGTATTGTAAGTGAAAAGGCTACCTTGCGTAAACTGATTCGTATTAACGAAGAGATTGCAAATACCTGTTATGCAGGGAAAGAAAATCTGGAAGTGATTCTGGAAGAGTCTGAAAAAAAGATTTTTGAAGTAGTACAGAAGCGCAATACCGGGGAGTTTGTACCGATCCGTCAGGTAGTTATGAACGCAATGGACAAGATTGAAAAAGCAGCAAAGAATAAAGGTGCTGTAACCGGTATTCCTACAGGCTTTATTGATTTGGATTACCGTACGGCAGGTATGCAGCCTTCAGACCTTGTACTGATTGCAGCGCGTCCTTCCATGGGTAAAACGGCGTTTGTACTTAATATTGCGGAGCACGTAGCCTTCAGACAGAATAAAACCGTAGCGATTTTCAGTTTGGAAATGTCAAAGGAGCAGTTGGTTAACCGTTTGTTCTCGCTGGAATCCAAAGTAGATTCCCAGCATATCAGAACCGGTCAGCTTTC
>JAZNNL010000061.1:0-12987 GCA_045580245.1 Lachnospiraceae bacterium | reverse complement strand
TGGATTTGGAAGATTTATGTAAACAATATTACCAGACGGATTCGGAAACCTACATTAATTCCATGGCACAGGCAAGTGCCGAGCAGGCGATGATGTTTCAGTATATCGCAAATGCAGAGGGCTTAAATGTATCTGATGAAGAACTGGAAACTTCCTTACAGGAGTTTGCCGCTGAGAATAATGTGGCATCCGTAGATATTCTTTTGCAGGAAACAGAAAGAGAAGAGTTCAGAGAGTACTTTATGTTTGAAAAAGTAGTAGAATTCATCGTAGCAAATGCAAATGTGACAGAAGGGTAGATTCTAAAAAAATAACAGAAAGGTTGATAGAACAATGGATTTAACAGATATCAGAGATTTATACCGTGACAGAGAAAGTTACATCGGAAAAGAAATTACAGTAGGCGGTTGGGTCAGAAGCAACAGAGACTCCAAAACATTCGGATTTATCGTATTAAATGACGGTACCTATTTTGAAACCCTGCAGGTGGTTTACAGTGATGCAATGGCAAACTTTGGCGAACTTGCTAAATTAAACGTAGGTTCCGCATTGGTAGTAAAGGGTACTATCGTAGCGACTCCCGATGCAAAGCAGCCTTTTGAAATGCAGGCAAGCGAAGCTTGGGTAGAAGGAGTTTCCGGCTCAGATTATCCTTTGCAGAAAAAGCGTCACAGCTTTGAATATTTAAGAACCATTCCCCATCTTCGTGCAAGAACCAACACTTTCCAGGCAGTGTTCAGAGTACGTTCCCTGATTGCATACGCAATTCATACTTTCTTCCAGGAGAGAGGTTTTGTATATGTACACACACCCATTATCACAGGCAGTGACTGCGAGGGTGCAGGTGAAATGTTCCAGGTAACTACCATGGATATGGCAAACATTCCTACTACGGAGGATGGCGCAGTAGATTACAGCAAGGATTTCTTTGGCAAGATGACCAACTTAACCGTAAGTGGCCAGCTCAACCTGGAGACCTATGCATTTGCATTTAAAAACGTATATACCTTCGGACCTACCTTCAGAGCAGAAAATTCCAACACCACTCGTCATGCGGCTGAGTTCTGGATGATCGAGCCTGAAATTGCATTTGCAGATTTGAAGGATGATATGATTCTGGCAGAAGCGATGTTAAAGCATGTTATCCGCTACGTACTGGAAAATGCACCCGCAGAAATGGCATTCTTTAACCAGTTTGTAGATAAGGGACTGATTGAACGTCTTGAGCATGTAGTAAACTCTGATTTCGGTCATGTAACCTATACAGAAGCAATCAAGATTCTGGAACAGCACAATGATGAATTTGAATACAAGGTATACTGGGGCTGTGATTTGCAGACCGAGCATGAAAGATACCTGACAGAAAAGGAATTCAAGAGACCGGTATTCGTAACAGATTATCCCAAGGAAATCAAAGCTTTCTATATGAAGTTAAACGAAGACGGCAAGACTGTTGCGGCTATGGACTGTCTGGTACCCGGTATCGGTGAAATTATCGGTGGTAGCCAGAGAGAAGACAGTCTGGAATTGTTAGAGCAGAGAATGGAAGAGTTAGGCCTTAACAAAGAGGACTACGACTTCTATCTGGATTTACGTAAATACGGTTCCGTACGCCATGCAGGCTTCGGACTTGGCTTTGAACGTTGCGTAATGTACTTAACAGGTATGGGCAACATCAGAGACGTAATTCCGTTCCCCAGAACTGTAAACAATTGCGAACTTTAAAAAGGACGCAAAGTCGCACGACCGCAAAAGGATGCGATGGTATGAAAAAAACACTTGTTAAAATTATCAACTTAATACTTGTTATGGCAATGGTTGGTACATGGACCATGCAGGCGTATGCTACCAATATCCAGGATATCAAGGATGACCTGGAAGAGGACAATGAAGCCTTGGACGCACTGAATGATGAGCTTCTTGCTTTGCAGGACGAACAGGATTTGCTGGAAGAGATTATCTGTGACCTGGATTCCGAATTGTTAAATACCATGACAGAAATCGGTCTTTTAGAAGAAGAGATTGTTGCCAAAGAGGCTGCAATTCAGGAAAAGGAAGAAGAGATTGGACAGAAAGAGGCGGATATTCTGGTAGCGCAGGCAGAATATGAAACAGCAAAACAGACCGAAGCAGAGCAGTACGAAGCGATGGTGTTGCGTATTCAGTATGTTTATGAACAGGGCGACAGTGACTATCTGGACCTTCTGTTTTCCTCGGAAAGCCTGAGCGGTATGTTGAACCAGACCAGCTACATGGAAGCCATATATGAGTATGACCAGAAAATGTTAGCAGGTTACAAAGAGGCAAGTGCACTGGTGAAACAGCTTTGGGAGCAACTGGAAGCCGACAAAGCGCAACTGGAACTGGATAAGACACAGCTATTGGCTGATAAAGAACAATTAGAGGCAGATAAACTGGTTATGGAGGAGCAGACGGCCTACCTGGACACTCTGCTGGCACAAAAGAAAGCGGAGTCTGATAATTATGACGCCCAGATTGCCCGTGCGAAGCAGGAAGCGAATGCATTAAAAGTAAAAATCAGGCAGGAAGAGGCGGAATTGAAACGTTTGGAGCAGGAGCAGAAACGTCAGAATGCGGCAAACGGCAGCTATCAGGTTTCCCAGTCTCTGGAAGATATTATTAATAATGCACCCGGCAGTGATTTGGGTAAACAGATTGCCCGATACGGTTGCCAGTTTATCGGGAATCCCTATGTGTGGGGCGGAACCAGCCTTACAAACGGTGCGGACTGTTCCGGATTCGTATATCGCATTTATAAAGATTTTGGATACAATTTAAGCCGTACCTCTTATATGCAGCGCAGCGAAGGGGTAGGAGTCAACTATGCAGACGCACAGCCCGGCGATTTGATTTGTTATGACGGACATATCGGTATCTACATAGGTGGTGGCTATATTGTACATGCAAGTAATAAAAAATCCGGTATCAAAGTGAGCAAAGCGACTTATCGTACGATACTGGCTGTACGGAGAATTATTTAACAGATTTTATGAAAAGTAGGAAAGATAAAGTTAAATGCATTGGGAAAATCACACTGGCACTTATGGTGCCGGTTGTGATTTTTTACCTTTTAGAGTGGTATGTACATAACCCGTGGAAAGATATACGTTTTGATCTGCAGCTTTGGAATATCTTTTTCTTTGAAATGCTGATGATTATTTTGTACGCCCTTATTGGCAGATTGCATATTGCGCTGGTTATCGAGACGGCTATCTTTATGATATACGGTCTGGCAAACTATTTTGTGTTGGCCTTCCGCGCCCAGCCCATTATGCCCTGGGACTTTTTATCCTTGGGTACTGCTGCAACCGTAGCAGGAGACTTTACCTATACTTTAAATAAACAGGCAATCCTTGTGCTAGCTTGCTTTGGATTGCTGTTCATCCTCATTCTTGCATTTTGCAGAAACAATATAAAAAAGACGATAGAAACATATTATGACGGACCGTTGAAAAGCTGGGCATTCAGACTCCCGGCCATAGCAGTTGCCCTTACTTTGATGTGGGGATATCTTTCTCTGCTTCATGATGAAGAATTTGTGACAAAGAAACTGGTGATGTATGACAAGCTGTTTACACCTACGGTTATGTTACAAAGAGACGGTACTGCAGTAGCTTTTTTGTTTGAATTGCAATATATAGCGGTGGAGAAACCGCAGGGATATGACAGGGAAGAAGCGGAAGACGTTTTGGCAGAATATGCTACCTTCGATGTAAACGGTGGGATTTTGGAGGGAAATCTTACGGTATCGGAAGAGGCGCCTAATATGATTGTCATTATGGATGAGGCATTTTCAGACCCGGCAGTGTTGGGAGAGTTTGAAACCAATGAAGCATATATGCCCTTTGTGCATTCTGTGTTAGCGGGGATGGAAAATACCATAAGCGGCACGCTGCACGTATCTGTAAAGGGTGGCAATACCGCGAATACGGAATTTGAATTTTTGACAGGGAATACCATGGCATTTTTGCCGGAAGGAAGCATCCCTTATCAGCAGTATATTGATGGGGAGGTGCCGACCATGGCGTCATGGTTAAAACAGCTGGGGTATACCACGCAGGCTGTACATCCTTATAATGCATCCGGTTGGGACAGGGACACCGTATATCCGCTTTTGGGATTTGAAAAAGCAGATTTTAATACATCTTTCCCCGGAGCAAGCAGGGTACGCGGTTATATCAGCGATGCTGCTGCGTTTGATTTTGTTGTAGAGAAGTATCTGGCAAAGGAAGAAGGAAAACCGTTCTTTTGTTTTGAAGTTACCATGCAGAATCATTCAGGGTATACCACACTTTATGATAATTTTACCCCAAATATCAAAGTAGATGGTGTGGATTCGCTGGCATTGGAGCAATATCTGTCTCTTATGCAGGTGACCGATTCGGCACTGGAAGATATGATAGACTTTTTTGCCACACAGAAAGAACCCACAATCGTAGTCTTTTTCGGAGACCATCAGCCTACAGATTCGGTTGTGGCACCGATTTGGAGTTTGCAGGGAAAAAATGCAGGTACATTAACGGAAGAAGAAAATGCATTGCGCTATGAAGTGCCGTTTTTTATCTGGGCGAATTATGATATAGACGAAGAGATGGGAGTGGAAATCAGTACCAACTATCTTGGAGGACTGGTGTTTGAAACCGCCGGATTGCCGATGCCTGCTTATCAGAACTATTTGACAGCTTTACGAAAAAAGATACCGGTTTTAACATCCAGGTATATGATTACGGAAACGGGATATACAGGCAGTTTTGAAAATTTTGAAACACATTCGGAAGAGGTGACGCCGGATGTTGTAGAAACAGGGGAAGAAACGCTGTTACAATACCAAAGATTACAATATTATATGTTGTTTGACGGAGAAGAATAGGATGAAAAAAAGAGCAGAGGAGCTCTTTGCAGGATTGACATTAACTGCAATATTGATTGTGTTTGGTATCGGTTATGTTAAATCCGGTATGCAACAAGAGGAACAAACTGCATATGGGGAACCGGCGTCTGAGATAGTGTCGGAAATCATATCGGCACCTGCACCGGAATCCATGCCTGTGATAATACCGGAACCGACACCGGAACCCATGCTTGTGATAACGCCGGAACCGACACCGGAAACAACACTTGCACCAATGCCGGCAATAACGCAAGAACCGACACCGGAAACAACTCCGGCACCAACGCCGGCAATAACGCCGGAACCGGTGCCCGTAACAACACCGGCATCTACAACAACACCGGTACCCGGGGAGGAAATTACACCGGAACCGGTTCTTACGACCCCGGTTTTGACAACTTCGGATTTGCTGCATTGTATCAATGCGCACCGCAGTCATTCGGGGCTGGCGGCATTTGTGTGGAATGACACGTTGGCTGAAGGTGCTTTAGTCAGAAGTGTGGAAATTGTATCCTGCTTCGGACATGAAAGACCGGATGGAACGGATTTCTTTACGGTATGTGAACCGGCGATGGCAGAGAACCTGGCCCGAGGATATTTTGATACCACCGCAGAAGAAATTGTAGAAAAGTGGATGGAATCAGATAGTGGTCACAAGCAGAATATTTTGGATAGCAGTTTCACATCAGTTGGAATTCACGTGTATGTATATGAGGACAGAATAGCGGTGTGCGTTCTGTTTGGGTAGTATAAAGTAGCATTTGGGGAGGAATACCAATGAATAAAACAAGATGGAAGAAGATATTTCTGTTGCTGGCATGCATGGCACTTTTGCTACAGGGGTGCGGAAAGGAAAGCCGGGAACAGACCAATGATACTGCAGAAAGTGCGGTAGAAGAGACTGTTTTGGAAACTGTAGAGGAAACAACAGGGAATACCGTTGATTCGACGGAAAATAATCCGGTAGAAACGACGGAAGCGGAAGAACCGGAAGAAACAACGGAATCTACTACAGAAGAAAGTATAGAAGAGACGACGGAAAACAGTCTGCCGGAAGAAACCGTACCTGTAGAAGAGGAAGAAGAGGAAGAAGAGGCGGAAAAGGTAAGCGGTCTGGCAACCCCTGCTACCTGTGGTGCATTACAGGTAAATGGCACGCAATTGGTGGATGAAGCAGGAAATCCGGTACAGTTAAAGGGCATCAGCACCCATGGTTTGGCGTGGTTTCCGGCTTACGTAAACAAAGACTGTTTCCGGCAGTTACGCGAAGAATGGAATGCAAATGTTATCCGTTTGGCGATGTATACGGCAGAATACGGCGGATATTGCAGTGGTGGCGATAAGGATAAACTAAAGCAGTTAATTCATGACGGGGTGGCTTATGCCACGGAACTGGATATGTATGTCATTATAGACTGGCATGTTTTACAGGACCAGAACCCTAACAATTACAAAGAGGATGCAAAAGCGTTCTTTGCAGAAATGGCTGAAAAGTATGCAGATTACAATAATGTGATTTATGAAATCTGCAATGAGCCAAATGGCGGCACCGGCTGGAAAGATATCAAAGCCTATGCGGAAGAAGTCATTCCGGTTATCCGGCAGTATGACGATGATGCCATTATTATAGTGGGCACGCCTAACTGGTCCCAGTATGTGGACCAGGCTGCTGCAGACCCTATTACCGGATATGATAACATTATGTATGCACTGCATTTTTATGCGGCAACCCACAAGGATTCTTTGCGTAAGACTATGACGGCAGCCATAGATGCAGGACTTCCGGTTTTTGTAACGGAGTATGGTATTTGCGATGCCAGCGGCAGTGGCGGTATTGATGAATATCAGGCAAACGAATGGGTAAAGACTATGAACAGTTATAATGTCAGCTATGTGGCATGGAATTTATCCAATAAAAACGAAACCTCGGCCATGATTAGCAGTGGATGCAATAAAGTGTCCGGCTTTTCTGAAAGCGATTTGAGTGCCTGTGGCAAATGGGTATATGAAATGCTGACAGGTAAAAATGCAGAAGAGTTACAGGGCACACCCGCACAGCCGAATGGTGGACAAAGTGCCGGAAACCAAGGCGGCGGCCAGTCCGGAGGAGGTGCAGGCGCTAATCAGGGAAACGCAGGCGGCAATGTTCCTCAAACAAGTACAACCACATTAACAAATGGGGATATTTCCTGCTCGGCAGAAATGGCAAACAGTTGGGAAGCAGAAGGCAAAACCTTTTATCAATACAATTTGACCTTACAGAATACGTCCGGTACGGATTGTACAAGTTGGCTTTTGAAATTGACTTTCAGCGGTAATGTGGAACTTTCCAGTGGTTGGTGTGGCAACTATACCGTAAACGGTAATGTGGTACAGATTGGAAACGTAGATTATAACGGCAGTATTCCTGCGGGCGGTTCTATCAAGGATGTGGGATTTATTATCAGCGGACCTGCGGGACTTACCCTGACACAATAAGAAAACAGAAAAATACAGTCAAAATAATGACCTCCAAAGGGCTGCACACAGGTTGCCTTTTGGAGGTATTTTTTCGGTTATAAAATGTCCGGGCTTTGAGATACTATATGAAAAAGGAGGACGGACATATGTGTACTGCAATTTCGTATCAAACCAAAGACCACTATTTTGGGAGAAATCTGGATTTAGAGTATTCCTATCAGGAAACCGTGACTATTACACCGCGAAACTATCCTTTCCGGTTTCGGAAGATGCCGGATATGGATACGCACTATGCCATGATAGGTATGGCGTATGTGGTGGAATCCTATCCCTTATACTATGATGCAACCAATGAAAAGGGGCTGAGTATTGCAGGTTTGAATTTTCCGGGGAATGCAGTCTATAGACCTGTGCAACCGGAAAAAGATAACATTGCACCATTCGAATTGATTCCGTGGTTATTGGGGCAGTGCGAAACGGTTGCGCAAGTAAAAGTGTTGTTGCAGAATATCAATATTGCAGAAATCAATTTTAGAGAAGATTTAACGGTTTCACCGCTGCACTGGTTGATTGCGGATCAGAACGAAGCGGTCGTGGTAGAAAGCGTGGAGGAGGGCATACTCGTATATGATAATCCGGTTGGGGTATTAACAAACAATCCGCCTTTTCCGATGCAGATGTTCCGGTTAAATGATTACCGGTATTTGTCTGTAAAAACACCGGAAAATACATTTTCTAAAGAACTGCAGTTGCAAAATTACAGCTTGGGATTGGGGGCTTTGGGATTGCCGGGAGATTTGTCGTCAGCCTCCCGTTTTGTGCGGGCTGCATTTGTAAAGACAAATTCTCTGGCAGGCGATGCTGAGTCGGAAAGTATCAGTCAGTTTTTTCACATTTTGGGTTCTGTTGCACAGAGAAGAGGTTGCGTGGAAGTCCGAAAAGGCGAGTTCGAAATTACGGTTTATTCCTCCTGTTGCAACACCACGAAAGGGATTTATTATTATACAACCTATGAAAACAGCCAAATCACGGGTGTGGATATGTTTGCGGAAGATTTAGAAGGTAACAGTGTGGTCAGTTATCCCCTTGTTACGGGCCAACAGATACGGATGCAGAATGGTAAATGCAGATAGGGCATCCGGTTTCTCTTTTGTAAAACAGTCATAACCCCTGGGAACACTTCATACAATGTAAAAAAGTGTTCTCGGGGGATTTCTTTTGAAGGATTATATTGAAGAACGCGCCATTAACATAGCGAACTATATTATCGAGTGCAACGCCACGGTAAGGCAGACTGCCAAAACCTTTGGGGTGAGCAAGAGCACGGTACATAAAGACGTAACCGACCGTCTGATGCAGATTAATCCGACCCTTGCCAAGCAGGCCAGATGCGTATTGGATGTCAACAAGTCGGAGCGCCATATCAGGGGCGGAATGGCTACAAAAGAAAAGTATCTGCATCAGCAGGGGTAACAAAGAATCAGAAACACCTCCCAAGGGTTAGAGTGAAATCTGACGGTTGGGAGGTCTTTTTGCATTAGAGACCGTAAGACAGCGCGTTTTTTGTCGAAAAAAGCAATAAATTTTTTTTGACATTCCCAATACACGGGCATATAATAAAAATCTAAAAAATACACACTACTTTCAGGAGGACAAGTATGGACAAAGAATTAGTAGTAGTTATCGACTTTGGCGGACAGTACAACCAGTTGGTGGCAAGACGCGTCAGAGAATGCAATGTGTATTGTGAAATTTATTCCTATAAAACGGATTTGGATAAGATTAAGGCGATGAATCCCAAGGGCATCATCCTGACCGGTGGTCCCAGCAGTTGTTATGAGGAAAATGCGGCAACCTGTGCACCGGAGTTGTTTGAATTGGGCATACCGGTGCTGGGGCTTTGCTACGGTGCCCAGTTGATGAACCATGTGCTGGGGGGCAGGGTAGAACGTGCGAAAGCCCGCGAGTATGGCAAGACTGCATTAAAGGTGGACAACACTTCCGAACTTTTTGCAGGCGTATCTGTGGATACAACCTGTTGGATGAGTCACTTTGATTATATCGCCAAAATGGCACCCGGTTTCCGTGTGATTGCAACTACGGATAACTGTCCTGTGGCGGCAGCAGAGTGCGTGGAGAAAAAGCTCTATGCAATCCAGTTTCATCCGGAAGTGCTGCATACGCCGGAAGGCTCTAAAATGCTATACAATTTTGTACGCGGAATCTGTAATTGCAGCGGTGACTGGAGAATGGATTCCTTTGTGGAAGAACAGATACAGGCTATTCGTGCAAAGGTAGGGCGCGGTAAAGTACTGTGTGCCCTGTCCGGTGGAGTGGATTCTTCTGTGGCAGCAGTTCTTTTGTCAAAAGCAGTAGGCGAACAGCTTACCTGCGTTTTTGTGGATCACGGACTTTTGCGCAAAGATGAAGGAGATGAAGTAGAAGAGGTATTCGGACCTGAAGGCAACTACAATTTAAACTTTATCCGTGTCAATGTGCAGGAGCGTTTCTATGAGAAGCTGGCCGGCGTTTCTGAACCGGAAGAGAAGCGTAAGATTATCGGCGAAGAATTTATCCGTGTATTTGAAGAAGAAGCAAAGAAAATCGGTGCGGTAGATTTCCTTGTACAGGGCACCATTTATCCCGATGTGGTGGAAAGTGGCCTGGGCGGAGAGTCCGCAGTCATCAAATCCCACCACAACGTAGGCGGACTGCCTGACTGCGTGGAGTTTAAGGAAATCATTGAACCCCTGCGAAGCCTGTTTAAAGACGAAGTCCGTAAGGCGGGCCTGGAACTGGGCATCCCTGAATATCTGGTATTCCGCCAGCCGTTCCCCGGTCCCGGCTTAGGTGTCCGCATTGTGGGAGAAGTCACTGCAGATAAAGTCCGTATGGTACAGGAAGCAGATGCCATTTACCGGGAAGAAATTGCCAAAGCAGGTCTGGAGCGTACCATCGGCCAGTATTTTGCAGCCCTGACCAATATGCGCTCTGTAGGGGTTATGGGAGACGAGCGTACGTATGACTACGCAGTTGCGCTCCGTGCGGTAAATACCATTGACTTTATGACTGCAGAGGCAGTGGAAATTCCTTTTGGGGTGTTACAGACAGTTATGAGTAGAATCATCAACGAGGTCAGAGGGGTGAACAGGGTATTTTATGATTTGACAAGTAAACCCCCGGGGACGATAGAGTTCGAATAACTCATATTTTGAATTATCTTCAAGACATATTTTTGTGGCACATTCTGTGGAACTATGGTACAATGACTTAAAAATGGCAAATATTTCTTTTTATATTGTCAAAAATCAGGAGGTGCCGGATAATGAGCGGACAATCAATTCAAATTCTGATAGCCATGATTATCTATATGGCGGTTGTAATTGTAATCGGAATTGTTTTTACAAAAAGAGCTAACAAAAACTCTGATGAATATTTCCTGGGAGGACGTTCCCTTGGTCCCTGGGTTACCGCAATGAGTGCGGAAGCTTCCGACATGAGCGGATGGCTTTTGATGGGATTACCCGGTGTTGCATACTGGTGCGGTCTTGCGGATGCTGCGTGGACTGCAATCGGTCTTGCCATCGGTACATATTTTAACTGGTTAATCGTTTCTAAAAGATTACGCCGTTACAGTGTGAGAGCCAACAATAGTATTACCATTCCCGACTTTTTCTCCAACAGATTCAGAGAAAACAAAAAGGTAATCATGACTCTGGCAGCAGTGTTTATTCTTATTTTCTTCACTGTATATGCATCCAGTTGTTTTGTAACCTGCGGAAAACTGTTTTCCACACTTTTTGATACAGACTATCGTACCATGATGATTATTGGCGCAGTGTTTGTATTGCTTTATACATTGCTGGGCGGTTTCCTTGCAGAAAGCGCATCTGACTTTATGCAGGGCATTGTGATGATTATTGCATTAGGTGTTATTGTGGTAATCAGCACTGCTAGTGCAGGCGGTTTGGGAGCAGTTGTGGAGAATGCACAGTCCATTCCCGGATTCTTTGATTTCTTTGGGCTTGCTACCCCTGTTGTAAATGAAGAAGGCGTGCAGCTGGTAGAAGGCGGAAAAGCTGTTTTTGGTGCAGCTTCTGATTATGGTTTGCTTTCTATTTGTTCCATGTTAGCTTGGGGATTGGGTTATTTTGGTGTGCCTCAGGTATTGCTTCGTTTTATGGCTATCCGTAAGGAAGAAGAACTGGTACGTTCCAGAAGAATTGCAATGATATGGGTTGTGATTTCCCTTGCAGTTGCAGTGTTTATCGGTATTGCCGGCAGAGCCTTATTCCCGGTGGAACATTTGACGAAAACTTCTGCGGAAAATATTTTCATTACACTGGCAACCAGCTCTTTGCCTCCTATTTTGGCGGGATTTGTAATGGCAGGTATTCTTGCGGCAACAATCAGCTCATCTGACTCTTATTTGCTGATTGCAGCATCTGCTTTTGCGAAGAATATTTTCCAGGGTGTGTTTAAAAAGAAAGCAAGCGACAAGCAGGTTATGACGGTAACCAGGGTTACATTGCTTGTAATTGCGCTGATTGCAATTGTGATTGCATTGGATGAAGAGAGTGTTATTTTCAATATCGTATCTTTTGCCTGGGCAGGTTTTGGTGCTACATTCGGACCTATTATGCTGTTCTCCCTGTTCTGGAAGAGAACCAACAGAGCCGGAGCCATTGCCGGTATGGTAGGTGGCGCAGGCATGGTATTCCTTTGGAAACTGGTTATCAGCAAACTGGGCGGCGTTTTCGGTATTTATGAATTACTGCCCGCATTTATCTTCTCTGCAATCTGTATTGTAGTAGTATCTCTGCTGACAGCACCTCCTTCCAAGGAAATAGAAGAGGATTTTGAAGCAGTTTGTGCAAAATAAATATAGAAAAATTTGAAGGCGCGGTTGAGAATACCGCGCCTATCGTTTATAATAAAAATGTATTGGGAACAGAAAAAAATTTTACAGGAGGTTGCAATGGCAAAAAACACAGAAGACATTATTAAACTGATTAAAGAACAGGACATCAAGATGGTTGACTTTAAAATTGTCGACATCAACGGTCAGTTCCGTCACGTTACCATTCCGGCATCACAGTTTACTGAGGATACCATGAAAAACGGTATTGGCTTTGACGCATCCAACTACGGCTATGCGGTAGTGGAAAAGAGCGATATGGTATTTATTCCGGATTTGGATACTGCAATGATTGATCCTTATTGCGAAGTGCCTACTTTATCCATTACCGGTAACGCTATGGTGATTGATTATCCGGAAAACCGGCCTTTAGACCAGTACCCCAGAAATATCGTTCTGGCAGCAGAACAGTATATGAAGGATACCGGGATTGCAGACACCATGTTGATTTTACCTGAATTTGAATTCCATTTATTTGACCAGGTTGGCTGGGCAGTACAGCCCAACGCAATCGGTGTGTCCGTGGATGCAGAACAGGCTTACTGGAACAGTGAATTACAGGGACAGGGTTGTGTAGTGGCCCACCAGAAAAACTACCATGTAGCAAAACCCTTTGACCAGACTTATGAGTGTCGTTCCGAGATGTGTCTGGAACTGGAAAAAATGGGTATTGCCATCAAGTATCACCATCCGGAAG
>JAZNNL010000060.1:0-10676 GCA_045580245.1 Lachnospiraceae bacterium | reverse complement strand
TCTTATTCAGGTCTTCGAAATCTCCAGGTGCGATACCCATATCGTACTCGCCTGCGTCGGTTCCCTTTGCACTTGCTGTACCACTGAAATCAATGTCATCTTCGCTAAGAAGAGGATTGCTGATTTCTACGGTGTAGCCGTCCGCGGTCTTTTCGGTGCCGTCATAAGTATAAGTTGTACCGTTACCGGTTACGGTTACGATAATTTCTTCGTCGCTGGGTTCAATAACTAACTTATCGCTACCTTCTACTACTACGAATTTAACGTTACTAAAGTTCTGATTCAGGTTTTCAAAGTCCTCAGGTGCGATACCCATATCGTATTCGCCTGCATCGGTGCCGCTTGCACTTGCTGTACCACTGAATTCGATATCGTCTTCGCTAAGAAGAGGATTACTGATTTCTACAGTGTAGCCGTCTGCGGTCTTTTCAGTACCGTCGTAAGTATAGGTTGCGCCGTTACCTGTTACGGTTACGATGATTTCTTCGTCGTTAGGTTCGATGGTCAACTGACCGTCTACTACTACGAAGATTACTTCTTTAAAGTTATTGTTGTTGTTTACAAAGTCAGATGCCTGAATTTCCATATCGTAAGAACCTGCATCGGTTCCGGATACGGAAGCTGTACCGTTAAAGGTAAAGTCATCTTCACCGTATAATGCATTATCAATGGATACATCATAGCCGGTTACGGTCTTTTCCTCTCCATCATAGGTATAAGTTTCACTCTTTTCTGTGATGGTTACGGTAACGGTACCTGCTTTTTCGATAATCAGTTTTACGGTTTCTTCTACTACTACAAAGGTTACGTTAGTGAAGTTCTTGCTGATATTGGTAAAGTCTTCTACCGCAATACCCATATCATAGGTACCTGCATCGGTTCCTTTTGCTTCTGCTTCCCCACTGAATGCAATATCCTCTTCGGTAAACAAAGGATTGCTGCTTTCGATTTCATAACCTTCTGCTACCTTTTCGGTACCATCATATGTATAGGTGTCACCGTTTCCGCTAATCTCTACAATCACTTCTTCTGTAATAGGATTAATTACCAGCTTGTCGCTGCCTTCTGCCACTACGAATTTGATATTGGTAAAGTTAGGGTTGGTGTTTACAAAGTCATCTGCTGCAATACCCATATCGTAGGTATCTGCATCGGTTCCCTTTGCATAAGCGGTTCCGTTAAATTCGAAATCATCTGCATCTGCGGCATATAAGGTGTTGTTGCTTGCTACGGTATAGCCTTCTGCCACTTTTTCGGTACCGTCGTAGGTATAGCTTGTGCCGTTACCGGTTACGGTTACAATGATTTCTCCTGCATAAGGTTCAATGACTAACTTATCGCTTCCTTCTTCTACTACGAAGGTTACGTTGGTAAAGTTAGGATTGTTGTTTGTAAAATCTTCAGGGGCAATACCCATATCGTAGGTGCCTGCGTCGGTGCCGCTTGCGCTTCCTGTACCACTGAAGGTGAAATCATCTTCTGTGTACAAATTGCTGCTGCTTGTTGCGGTATAACCGTCTGCGGTCTGCTCTTCACCGGTATAGGTAACAGTTGCACCGTTACCGGTAATGGTTACTACGATTTCCTCTGTCACAGGAGAAATGGTAAGCATACCATCCACAACTACAAAGGTTACTTTGCTGAAGTTTGCATTGTTGTTTACAAAGTCAGAAGCTTCCACTTCCATATCGTAGGTGCCTGCATTGGTTCCAGCTGCACTTGCGGTACCACCAAAAGTAAAGTCATCTGCGGTATACAATGCGTTGCTGATGCTTGTTACGGTGTAGCCTGTTACAGACTGTTCTGTACCGTTATAGGTTACGGTATCACTGTTTTCTGTAATGATTACGGTTACTTCTTCAAGGGAGGAACCGATAATCATCTGTCCGTCATTTACCACAAAAGTTACATTGGTAAAGTTGGCATTCATGTTTACAAAATCGTCTGCACTTACTTCCATATCGTAAGTACCTGCATCAGTTCCTTTTACGGTTGCATCACCGATAAATTTGAAATCATCCGCTGTATAAAGTGTATTGGAAATACTTGTTACGGTATATCCGGTTACGGCTTTCTCGCTACCGTCATAGGTATAGCTTCCGCTGTTTTCCGTAACGGTTACGGTTACGCCGTCAATCTTTTCGATTACCAGCTTGTCGCTGCCTTCTACTACTTCAAAGGTTACATTGCTGAAGTTCTGATTCAGGTTTTCGAAATCCTCAGGGGTAATACCCATATCGTATTCGCCTGCATCGGTACCTTTTGCACTTGCTTCACCGTTAAATGTAATATCATCTTCGGTAAAAAGAGGGTTATTGATTTCCACGGTGTAGCCGTCTGCGGTCTTTTCGGTGCCGTCGTATGTATAGGTTGTACCGTTACCGGTTACCTTGACTACGATTTCTTCGTCACTGGGGTTAATTACTAACTTATCGCTGCCTTCTGTTACAACGAATTTGACATTGGTAAAGTTCTGATTCAGGTTCTCGAAATCTTCAGGGGCAATACCCATATCATAGGTACCTGCGTTGGTTCCGCTTGCACTTGCTGTACCGTTAAATGCAATATCATCTTCGCCAAAAAGAGGATCGCTTATTTCTACGGTGTAGCCCTCTGCGGTCTTTTCGGTACCGTCATAGGTATAAGTTTTTCCGTTACCGGTTACAGTTACCACAACTTCTGCATCGTAAGGATCTACAGTTACCTGTCCATCCTGTACTACGAATTTTACATTGGTAAAGATTCGGTTCGTATTTTCAAAATCGTCCGCACTCAGTCCCATTGCATAGGTGCCTGCGTTGGTTCCGCCTGCATTTGCAGTACCGGTAAACGTAAAGTCATCAACGGTATATCTTGCATCACTGATACCTGCTACCGTATAGCCGGATACACTCTGCTCTTCACCATTATAAGTAACTGTTTCACTGTTTCCTACAATGGTTACAATGATTTCATCATCAATTGTAGGCGGTTCTTCAATGGTAAGTACCCCACCGTCTGCAATGACAAATTTTACATCCGCAAAGTTGGGATTGTTGTTGGTAAAGTCGTCCGCAGACAGATTCATGGTATAAGTACCGGGCTCTGTTCCGCTTACGCTTGCGTTTCCGCTAAAGGTAAAATCGGATTCTTTGTATAAATCATGCAATCCGCCCGCATCGGAAATGGATACGGTATAACCGCTGATGGTATGTTCGGAGCCATCCCACACTACGGTATCGCTGTTGGGCGTGATGGTTACGGTTACGCCGGTACGGGGAAAGACTTCCAGTAAACCATCTATTTCATTTACTTCAGCATAAATTGTCTTTATACTATACTGAGACCCCAACGAGCTTCTATAGTAATAGCCCTCAATTCTATTCGGTGCTGTGCCCACATCTGTAATCGCATCATCACACATATATACATTCAATGTATCACCCTTAATCAGACCGCTTACAACATACCCTGCCGTCAAAGGTGTACCATCATACATTTTACGGGCATTTCGTCCTGCAATTGTCAATACCACATAGTCACTGCCACCTGAGGTGCTTCCCCCCTCATCTATAAACAGATAACCATCCGTTACCATAAAGTGCACATTTGTAAAATTACCACTTATATTCTCAAACTGTCCGGGTTCCAATCCCATCCAGTAGGTTCCCGCCTCTGTACCTTTTGCCGTAGCATCTCCGGTAAACACAAAGTCAGCTTTCGTATATAAAGGAGTACTAAACGTTACCGTATAACCGGTCGCTTTTTGCTCACTGTTATTCGCAAATGAATGCACGACATTACCGATTATGTTTACTACTACAACATCCAGGGGTGTTACCGTCAAAGTACCTTCTATAATAGTAGGTTCATTGTACTGGTCTTTTACGCTGTTGCCATCTGCATCCACGATATCCCAGGACACCACTTCGTTAGTTACTGTTCCTGCATCGGTGATGCTTGTGGTAGTACACTGCAGGGTGTGACCTGTAGCCAGTCCTTCCGCAGTTGCCTCTGCAGTAAGAGGTGTGCCGTCATATTCCTTTGTAGCACTTTGGGTTGTGATAGTGAAATCAATGGGCTCTCTTTCAATAGTAAGCACCCCACCGTCCGCAATCACGAACTCTACATCCGCAAAGTTAGGATTATTGTTGGTAAAGTCGTCCGCAGACAGATTCATGGTATAGGTACCTGCTTCTGTTGCTGTTACGCTTGCGTTTCCGCTAAAGGTAAAGTCTGCTTCTGTATATAAATCATGCAATCCGCCCGCATCACGGATGGATACGGTATATCCGCTGACGGTATGAGCCGTGCCATCATAATCAACAGTTGCGCTGTTAGGTGTGATGGTTACGGTTACGCCGGTACGGGGAACGACCGTTAATGTACCGTTAATTTTTTTAATGCCATCAAAATAATTCGGCATACCGCCATAAGTCTTTATTACGTTCGGCACACTGCCTACATTAGTTATGGTGGATTCCGGTGTCATCACCGCCGTAACGCCTTCAAACGTTGTCCCGGAAGTGCCGCTGGTTCCGCGTACCGCACTGGATGTCAGCGGTTTGCCATCATATTCTTTTGTAGCACTGCCCGCAATCACATACCCTACGTATGAGGAACCTCCAGCAACCACGCCCGCATTTATCTGCATCACGGGCATCTGCATAAACAAAACACTTATATAGAAATTGCTGTTCTTATTGACAAACATATCTTCCGTTATCGGTAAATAATACATCCCCGCTTCCGTACCGGTAACACTTACATTTCCGACATATTCATAATCTGCTTCTGTATAAAAATCATCCATAATGACTACAGAAAAGTTATATTCCCCATTCTCATCGCGGTCACTAAAACTCTGCTCTTTACCTTCCACATATCCGGTCAAATAGTGTTCACCCCATATAGCCAACATAGCAGTTCTGGGTGTAACTTCCAGATAGCCGTTCAGCACCTCAGGCTCCGCATAAAGTTCCTTTACGCTATTGCCGTTTGCATCCACAATATCCCAGGAAAGCACTTTGTTGACTGCCCTGCCTGCATTGGTAATGCTGGTTGTGGTACACTGCAATGTGTGTCCGTCAGCCAGACCTTCCGCGGTTGCACCAGCAGTAAGAGGTGTGCCGTCATATTCCTTGGAAGCTGTTTCAGTTTTAATGGTGAAATTTATTTTTTCTGCTACGGGTGCAGGTACATTCGCTTCAGGTGCGGAAGCATTCGTTTCCTCTCCTTCCACATCTGCAACACTAAGTACGTTTGCTTCATTTACCACTGTGAGCACACCGTCCTGTGCAATCACAAACTGTACATCAGCGAAGTTACCGTTTGTATTGGTAAACTGGTCTGCGCTCAGCCCCATGGAGTAGGTACCTGCATCGGTTCCGCCTGCACTTGCGTTTCCATTAAAAGTAAAATCTGTTTCTTTATATAAAGAATCATTAATGGATACGGTGTAGCCACTTACGCTCTGTGCAGCACCGGTATAAGGTACGGTACTGCTGTTACCGGTAATGGTAACTACCACGCCGGTTCTGGGGGTTACGGTTAAGGTACCGGTCTCCCGTATGGTAACCGGGCTAACGGAATAGTTCATCCCATCCTTATAAATTGTTAATCCTGCTTGGTAGTCTGCAAGCACGCTTGCCCCATTACTGTTTAATACATCATAGGAAGCGAAGGTGTTTTGTACACTTCCTACATCTGTAATGGAAGATGCCATGGTATAGACAAACTCATGATTGTCATCTACCCATCTCATGCTTGCGCCGGCAGTCAGTGGCGTGCCGTCGTACATTTTTTCCGCACTAAGTGAGTCAATTACATTATCTCCTGCCTGTGCCGCCTCGGCTACGATTGAGCCGGTATACGTTGTACTTACTATTGTAATAAATGCAAGTACATAGGCAAGTATCTTTTTCATTCTCCTCTTCATCTCACTTGCTCCTTTCCTTTCACAAAATCGATACGCATTTTTCAGCCTTTCACTATATAAGACAATCGTTTTTGACAAAATCGGACAGCTTTTTTGAAAAAAAATATTAAATTTTTAAATTCGATTTTTAGGCTTGTTTTTTGCAAAAAACAGTGCTATATTGTGCTCAATTGAACTGAAGAATATGTTGCTTATCCAGTAAGATAATTCTATTCACGACATCAGAGGAGACCCCCAATGCCCAGTTTGAATTATCAGTATATTGCCCGGTTAGTCGACAAGGCAAAGGCCGGCAGTAGTGATGCCTTCGCGGAATTGTATGCCGCTACCTATCAAAAAGAATATTCGTACGCATATCATTTCCTACAGGATGAATATCTGGCGCAGGATGCTTTGCAGGAGACTTATATCTTAGTCTTAAAGAACATAAATGCTCTAAAAGATCCTCTGCTGTTTGTTTCCTGGGTAAACCAGATTTGCTTCCGTGTATGCTTCAACATGCAGCACAAGCAAAACAGGCATTCCGAAGTGATACTTCCTACCGACGAGGTTTTGGCAAGTACCAACACCAATACAGAAACCACGCCGGAAGACAGCTATATTGTGGTAGAAGACCAGTCCTATATTATTAATCAGGTCATGTCTCTCCCGCATCAGGAAGCACAAGCCATTATCCTACGATATTATAAGAATATGAAAGCTGATGACATTGCCAAAATGCTGAATGTCAGTACCCGCTCTGTAACCCGCTACATCAAAAGTGGCTTAACCCGGCTGAGAACGCTTTTAAAAAATTATGATTAGGAGGTGTGATTCCATGTTTGATAAATTAAATAAACAATATACTCCAAAACTGGATTCCGCACGTGCTAATCAGATGTTACAAAATGTGCTGGATACCTGCGGATATAAGCCTAATACCGTGCCCTTACCGGTTTTGGAATCCAAAGGTGCTTTTTACAAAAAAATAGTTACCATACCAAAGGTTTTAACTGTTTTTGCTGTTTTAGTCGGTGTTACGGTTCCCGCACTTTTGATAAAACCAAGCTTTACCGTGACACGGATTGATGAAATTGCTTACAAACCAACTTACGAAATAGATGTAGAGTCCCTGCTGCCTGTTGATTCTGTTTCCGCTTCACTGGACGGCGAAGAAGTGGCACTGCTTTCCCCGGAAAGCAAAATATTCTCCGCTGACCCCAACGGAAACGGCACATTGACCATTACAGTCACCCTAATCAACGGACAGTCCGCTTCCCAGTCAGTGCAGGTTACGGGCGTTGACTGCAAAGCCCCCACAATTGTGGTGGAGACTCCCACGGATAACTGTATCCGCCTTTATGTTACAGATGATCTTTCGGGTGTCAATTACGAAACCGTCTATGGCATCGATGAAGATGGAAATCCGGTACAACCGCTTTCCGTAGACCCCGAAACCGGCATCATCACATTCCCGTACCACAAGGCCGTCTTAGATGTTTACAT
This sequence comes from Lachnospiraceae bacterium, assembly GCA_045580245.1. Taxonomy (GTDB): domain Bacteria; phylum Bacillota; class Clostridia; order Lachnospirales; family Lachnospiraceae; genus Acetatifactor. The sequence goes on along the minus strand of JAZNNL010000060.1, from coordinate 3,274 downwards.
CTCAGACATGGCCGGTAACCAAACGTATATGACGGTGATCCCTACAATCACCTTCATATAAACCCCTTACACAGAGTGCCGCATGAACGCCTCTTCTCCAAATATTATTTGCGGCACTCTCCTCTTAAAAATTATGAAAAAATCATGCCCGCAGGCATGATTTTTTTGTTTGTCATTTTACATCATCTTCTGGCCATTGATAATCAATGCAAATTTCACACCCAGCTTTTCAGCGGACTTTTTGCAGAGCAACATACGGCATAAAAAGATTTCAAAATAATCCATTACCGTACAAAGTTCTGTTTCAATGCCCAATTCCAGGCAGATTTCCTCTGTGCTTACATGGAGCTTGGATTCCTTTACGGAATAATTTACCCTGTCATGGATATCAAAATTAGAGATTGCCTGATTGCGTACTCTGGTGTAGCGCACATCGGTTTTGTCTGCGATAATCAATGCTGCTGCCACCGCATTCACAGGGAATGCTGTGGACTCATCATGGTTACCGATAGCTGTAATAATGGTGGCAATTTCGTCCGGCTCTGCTTCCATTCTGTCTAAAATACGAAATGCCATAACCGCACCGCTCTGGGCATGGTCCACTCTGTTGATTACATTACCGATATCGTGCAGATACCCTGCAATTGCCGCCAGTTCACATTCTCTTTTACTATATCCCAGGGTTTCCAATATTTTATAAGCTTCATCCGCCACCTTACAGACATGGGGAAAACTGTGTTCTGTATAGCCTAACGCAACCAGAGATTCGTCTGCTTTGCGAATATAGCTTTTAATTACCTCATCATTTTTTACCTGCTCCAATGTGATTTTCATAACAATTCCTCCGGTTCTGGTTCTCTGTTGTCATCTTACCATATACTGCTACTTTTTTCCACACACTTTTTACTTTGGATTCTTTCCAATTCCTTAAATTCCTAAACGTAGTTTTAAATACTACGAAACATGTAGACAATTTCTTCCAAATGTATTAAAATACTCTATAAAGTTAAATATAAAAGAATAGAGAATGAAATTCCTTGGGTTTTTCTTCAAGAAAGGATTTATTATGCAGTATCAGATTATTTCAGACAGCTCTTGCGACTTACCGACCGACATAGTCAATGAAAAGAATATCCTTGTTGTCCCCTTCTACGTTTCTTTTGACGGGGAAAACTACAAAAAAGAAATGGCAGAAATCGGTATCAGGGATTTTTATGAAGAAATGGTTGCCAATCCCAAAGTATTTCCCAAAACCTCCCTTCCTTCCACCCAGGATTATGTGGATGCCTTTGAACCCTTTGTACAAGCATCCACCCCTATTATTTGTATCTGCATCAGCACCAAATTCAGCGGTTCCATGCAGTCTGCTTTAAATGCAAAGGATATTTTGGCAGAAACCTATCCTGACGCCAAAATCACCGTAATTGACGCAACCGTAAATACGGTTTTGCAGGGTCAATACGTGTTAGAAGCAGTCAGAATGCAGGAAAACGGCTGGGAATATGATGATGTGGTAACCCGCTTGGAAGAAATCAAATCCACCGGTCGTATTTTCTTTACCGTTGGAGATTTGGAATATTTAAAACACGGTGGCCGTATTGGCAAGCTTGCAGGTGTGGCAGCTTCCGCCCTGGGTATCAAACCTATGATTACCTTAAAAGAAGGGGAAATCTTCTCTTCCGGTCTTGCCAGAAGCAGAAAAAAATCTCTGGATAAAATCATTGATATTTTCTTAGAATATGTAAAAGAAACCGGCAAAAAATTAGAAGACTTTAGTCTTTCTTTAGGTTTCGGGTATGACAAGGAAGAGGCAAAAGCCTTTAGAACCTACTTTATCTCTGTGGTAAATGAAAAACTGAAAAGCGTTACACCCCTTACAGAAGAATTACTGCCCCTGCGCCAAATCGGCGCTGCAATCAGCGTCCACACAGGCCCCTATGCCATAGGGCTTGGCGTAATAGAGAAAGCATTTTAGCCAAAATAAAAAGAACGATTGTAAAAAGCCTCCACAAGGCATCTTTTACAATCGTTCTTTTTCATCATTTCATTTTTCTTAAAAGCTTCGCAGTTTATCCGAACCGTCATCCACCGTATTTTCAATCTTTATGATTTTTACATCATACCCTATGGTCGGATTTACCTGCACATGTACCACTTCGCCTGCCTTGTGTCCCAGCAGGGCTTTACCTAAAGGAGATTCGTTACTGATAAGTCCCTCTAAAGAGTTGCCGCGTACCGTAGTCACAATTTTGTATACTTCAACACTTCCGTCATCGGGATATTCTATGGTAACCGTATTGTTCATACCTACTTCATCTTCTGCCGATTCATCGGAAATCACTTCTGCAGTCCGTATCATTCTGTCTAAAAAGCGGATACGGCTTTCGTTCTTATTTTTTTCCCTCTTCGCAGCATAATACTCAAAATTTTCACTCAAATCGCCTTGTGCCCTGGCTTCCTTTACACTTTCTAAAAGTTGTGGCCTGAGCACAAGCTTACGGTACTCAATTTCTTCTTCCATGCGTTTAATATCACTTTGGGTCAGCTTATCATACATAACAAATACTCACTTTTTATTTTCCTAATCCACTACTTCGCCAAAAGCAGCATAATTTCATTACTTCTGGCAATAAACTTGGTCATATCTTCAGGGCTTAAAGGTGCATGCTGCAGTTTTGCCAAATCATACAACTGCTCGCAGATAGTCTGCACATTCTCGCCGTCCTGATGCTCTGTTACATACTGTACCAGAGGATGGTTTGCATTCAGAATCAAAGTTTCACCTTCGTCAGCAAATGCGCCCATGCCCATACCGTTCATGGCATACATCTTCATCATATCCTGCATACGGCGGCTTTCTTCGGATAAGGTAATCATGGAAGAAATCTTTTTATTCTTTAATTTCTCCACTTTTACTTCCAGCTTATCCTTCTTTAATGCCTTTTTGATAATGGCACCGATGGCTTCTGCCTGTGCCTGCATTTCTTCAGCGGCCTTCTTGGAGGTTTTTGCCTTAAAGGTGTCTGTCAGGTCTGCATCGATTCTTGTAAACTTAATACCCTCGTTCTTTGCTTCTAACTGGGAAATGAAGGGTTGGTCAATGCTATGGGTCAATACCACCGCATCCATCTTGGCAGCCTTGAACATATTGATATACTGGCTCTGCTGCTGTTCGTCGGTTACATAGTAGATGGTCTTTTCCTTCTTTTCTGCATCTGCGTCTTCTCCGGCCTCTTCATTCACTTTACCATCGTCAACAACCTCTGCTTCTACC
>JAZNNL010000059.1:0-7744 GCA_045580245.1 Lachnospiraceae bacterium | reverse complement strand
CTTTGCGCTAAAGGAATGCCACACTGTTGCATCAATTTCCACGCTTGCACCGCTTTCTGCTTCACTGATGTCCTTAAGCATCCGGGCATAGTCATCTTTAAAGTCCGATACCCATGCAGGTAAGGGAGCAACAACAGGGGCGGCTTCCGTGCATTTTTCTATATAAATCTTAGCATCAATTATATATTGCTCCCCCTCCTGCCGTGTATTTACTTCTATCTTCGTTACTACATACGTTGCATCTACTGCCCATTCATAGTGATTGTTCCCTATAGCAGTACCCTGTGTTTCTACGTTATCAACATATACTAAATATTCAATTATATCATACCTGTGACTAATATAATGAACCAAAACATCTCCCGGATACAAGATAGTTCCCTCTTCTGCACGTGGTTCATGTTCAATGTCGCCTGCAAGACAAAAATAATACGTAGTACCATCTGCCGCAGTGGCAGTTATCCCGTTACCCACAAACATGCCTGCTATCAATGCGAATACCACCAAACCGGTCAATATGCGGTTTCTTTTCCCGCAATGTTTCATAATGTATTTCTCCTTTACACAATGTATCCTACATATAAAATTTTACCATAGCCTTAAAATGCAGTCAATAAAAGAACTCATGTCCACCATGGGAAAACAAAAAGGTTAGTTCTTCATCAAACCACCGCATATTCTCGGAATCTGCCCGTTTTCTGGCTGCGAAATACAGTGCACCACAGCTGATATCTTCCCCTTCTAACACTCTGTTTACTGCCTCTATGGTTTCTTCACTGACCACGACAGTATAATACCGCCCGCTGTATGCGGGTGAAAACTGCACCGAATTTTCACTTCGCTGGAAAACCACCTCTTTTACGGTGTCAGGAAAATCCTCGCTGGCTACCCGGTTCATTACCACTCCCGCCACAAGCATCTTTCCCTCGATATCTTCTCCTCCTGCTTCCGCTTCCACAATCCGTAAAAGTACCTCATAATCTTCCTCTGAAATATCATAACAAAATTCTTTTTCTATTACTTCATAGGAAATCACACGTTGCCCCGATGCAACAGCCGGCATAGAACCATTTTTGTTTACTTCACAAAGCGGTGTCAAAGCCATTTCCAATGTTAACTGAAAGGCAGGCTTGGACATAATTCGATTCACCGAAAGACCTGTTACATTAAATGCTGCCACAATAATTACCATATTTATCAGCAGCAATACAGCCATATATTTTTTATACATAAATACCTTTACTTTCCTCACACTATTCGTATTAATAAAAATATCTGCAACAATATATTATATACAGCTTGTCTTGTAAATATTTCTAAATTTGCACTTTTTTCTATATTCTGTTATACTTTTCCCATACTATCTTCACAGGAGTGAATTGTAATGGATAATTTGGAAGGTGTATTTACTATAACAAAAAAAGACGGCAGCACCTCTTACCGGTCTTCCGTCACTTATAAAAGCAAACATATCAGCCTGGGTAGTTTTCCTACTGCCGAAGCTGCTCATAATGCTTATTTGGAGGCAAATATGCTTTTACGTGATGAGAATCCCCCTACACTGGATTCTCATACATCCCGTTGCGCTCTGCCTTTCTTAAAATGGGTGGTGCTTTTAAATTTTCGTGATAACCGCATGTATTTTCCCACTCCCATTTATGTGCGACCTCACTTTTTCTATTATTATTACTCTCCTGACCTTGTATTAAAATTCGATACAGACGATTTGTTTTACTATGCATCCCACAAAATCATGAAGCGCGGCGGTCACTATTTTGTGGCTGATTTTGGTATGCAGGTTAATATCTTAAACAGATACGGTATCAAAAATTACGCAGTGGAAGGCAGAGATTATTCTTTTAAAAACGGCGATCCTACTGATTTTAGACGCGAAAATCTTGTGATTCACAATCAATATCATGGTGTCCTGATTGTTCCCGGCAAAACCGGACCGCTTTACCGTGCCCGCATCCACGTAAACGGCAACTATATTATCGGTACCTACCAGACCATGGAAGAAGCTGCCATTGCCTATAACAAAGCCATTGATATCTTAAAACGTAACGGTTCCAAAAAGAATTATGTACCAAACTATGTAGAAACAATAACGGCAGGCACGTATGCTGAAATCTATACACGCCTGCCGGTATCCGACAAAATAAATAACCTTTATTTTTCTGAATAATCAATAAAACTGATATTTAAGTTCGTATAACCGGCAATACCATCTACTATCGCTGTGGTATCATATTGCCACATGGTAAACTTATAAGGATAATCCGGTAAATCTCCGGGTTGTGATAGCCAGATATCATAATCTGTAAGCTTGGATAAATCGACTTTCTTTATCAGCCACTCTTTATTCCCGTAAAGCATAGGCTTATACCCTGCATCTTCTATGGTATCCAAAAACGCTTTTGCAATATTGGTCCTCTCTTCTCGGCTGAGATTCTCAATCCGTGCAGTATCACCGCTAATTAATTCCATATCAAAAGCAATGGGATAGGTGATTTGATACTCTCCGATATTCTCCAACACCAGATTGGCTTCCTCTATGGCTTCGTCTTTTGTAATTGCCTGGGAGAAAAAGTACAATCCGATTTCCAGTCCGGCATCATTGGCACGTTTGATATTTTCAAAGAAATAATCATCTAACATCAATTGTCCGGTGCCGTAGCCTCTGACACCGACTCTGATCATTACAAAATCAATACCGGCTTTTTTCAGTTCCACAAAATCGATATAATCGTTGTTTTTGGAAATATCCACACCCACAAAGGAAATCTGTCGCCCATCCTCGTAATACTCCATGAGATTGGACTTACAAACCAGTCTGGTATAGTCATACTCATGCTTAGGCAAATAAGGGCTGATTAAGACCCATTCTTCCTCCCCGTCAGAATTGATTACCAAAGTATGACGTCCATCTGTTGCGGGATCATCTTCCACCACTTCTTTTGTTTCCCCGGTTTCTTCCGGTATAGGAGTTGCTGTCACTTCCGGGTACATATCCCAAAAGTCAAAATCGTCAGGGGATAGTGTTCCGGGCACAATGGTATCTGCATCCTCTCCGTTACCGGCACTTGTTGAAGCGTTTGCACTCTGGTTACCGGCATTGTTACCTTTCGGACGTGTATCGTCACTGTTCATAATAAGCACCAGTACCAAAACAGCAACAATAAACAGGGATACACCGATAATCATCTTTAGTGCAGCCATATTCAATTTCGGTTGTTCTTCATAATCGTCAGGTAATCTCATAAACGCAGGCCTGTCTCCTATTCATTTAAGTTTATCCATCACTACTACTATAAATTTAGCATGAATTATAAGAAAACACAACCGAAACGTTATCTATAGATTTTGAAGTAACTCATCAATTACACCTGATAATCTCTCGTCAGAGAGACCAAAATCCATTTTTTTGTAACTCCATGCGCAATGGTTTATTCCCATTTTTTCAAACGCTGCATGAATTGCTTTGAACCACTTTAGGGTATCTTTAGGTGCCACACGGTCAATCACACCATACTCACCACAATAAAGTACCGTACCATTTTTTTCGGCAGCCTCATAAGCTGAAGTAAACAGATTCATAAAATAACTTTCATTAATATCGAATGCTTCAAAAACAAACCTTTCATCCGGCAAAACCAAATCAGTCCATGTTGCTCCCTGATGTGTAAATTTAATCGGTTCATAACAATGGAAATTATAAACAATTTTATCATCATAAGGTGCATCCAAATCTTTTACTGCTTCCGGACTGTTATTCCAGTATCCTCCCACTAGAATAATCGTCTCCTGTGCATAATTTCTGATTCGTGAAATACATTTTTTAATAATCTTATTCCATGTATCGCAATACTCTTTATTCGTCACTTCATTTAAAAGTTCAAAGCAGACCCTGTCACTGTATCTGCCATATCTTTTAGCAATTTCTTCCCAAAGTCTGTAGAATCGTTCCTGCAATTCTTCGTTTTCAAAAAAACCGCTCTCACATTCTCCTGCATCAAAAGAATAACCGGCTGCTTTGTGAAGGTCCAGAACCAAATTTAAGTTATATTCCTCGCACCATGAAATTGCATTATCAATGTAATCAAATCCCCAATCTATATATCCGCCGGCCTCTTCCTCCATTAAATTGTAATCAATAGGTAGTCGCACATGATCCATACTCCAGGAGGCAATTTTTGCAATATCCTCTTTCTGAATAAAAGTATCATAGTGTTCTTTTGTGTGTACACACTGTGAAAGCCATCCGCCTAGGTTCACGCCTTTGTTGTAACCTGCAAAATTTTTCATAAAAATACCTCCCATACCGGATTTCATAATTTGGGTTTATAGTTATAAAAGCTTTTCACATCCCTGCGAATCTGTTGTGTTTTTACTCTAGCAGATAAATCAACAAATAAATATCACATTTTTGCTTTTTATGTCACATTTTTGTCGAATAATTTTAGATATATGATATAATGTAATTATATCGTTTTACACGTACACAAAGTGTTATATATGGCGAATGTCAACCGTAATCGCCGGAAGAAACAAAGGAGATTTATCCATGGAGGAATCACAAAGAGAACTGACACACAAAGCTTTTTTAAACAGAGAATATGCTTTTAAGCACTCCCCTTTCGAAAAAGAATTTGCTTTTTATAATTGTGTAAAAAAAGGGAACATCGAAGACGTTAAGAAATTAATGACACCTCTCGGTGGTGATGGAACCGGTACGCTATCCGAAAATCCTTTACAGAATCTGAAATACCATTTTACAGTTACCATTGCACTGATTACCCGCTTCTGCGTAGAGGGCGGATTGGGAATGGAAACCGCATATACATTAAGTGACCTTTATATTTTAAAAGCTGATAAATGTACTAATGAAACGGCTCTTCATAAACTGCACCATGACGCAATCATAAACTATACAACCCAGATGGCTAAGCTGGCAAAAGGCGCAATTTATTCCAAGCCGGTTATCATGACAATGGACTATATATATGACAATCTGCACTCCAAAATATCTGTTGATGCCATTGCAGAATATACCTCATTAAGTACCTCATATCTGTCCAGACTATTTCATAAGGAAGTCGGTGTAACCATAACTTCGTACATTGCCAAAAAGCGTATTGAGGCCGCAGAAAACATGTTAAAATACTCCGATTATTCCCCCTTGGATATCGGAAATTATCTGGCATTTACCACGCACAGTCATTTTATCAGCACCTTTAAAAAGTACATCGGTATGACACCCAGAGAATATCGAAAACAGTATTTCCGTTCAAACTTAAGTACTTATGAGAAATAAGTTATACTACCTCTATCTGGCACATACCCATGGCTTTCAGTGCATTTTCATGGCTTTCAGGAGTTACGCCTGCACAGATACTGCTATCCACTACAATCGGAATTTCCGGCAGGTAAGCCTTTAACAACAATGCATTAGAAATCACACAAATATCGGTGCAAAGTCCACATAAAACAATGGAACTGATACCGCCGAAGTTTTTTAAGTTGCTACTGACATATTCCGCCAACTCTTTAGAACCAAATGTTATTTTATCAAATACCGGGGCATCCGTTGCTTTACGCAACGCATCAATATCCGTCTGGATTTCCCAGCCTGTAGTACCCTTGATACAATGTTCTACCGGCAGTTTTTTGCCTTCCGCAGTCTGCAGATAGTTTTCCGTATGCGTATCTCTGGTATAAAGTACCATACCATCAAAAGTTTTGATGCGTTCAATGACACCCGGCACAATTGCCTGCGCTTCTTTGGTTCCCAGACTGCCATCAATAAAGTCATTCTGCATATCTACTACTATAAGTAAACGTTTCATAATAATAACCTCCAATCAAGATTGCGGCACCGGTCTTTAGACCAATGCCGCCAAATCAATTCAAATCACTGCATTATGTAATAATGTGCTTCGGACATTTCTCAGCACATACACCGCAACTGATACATTTTTCCTGGTCAATAATGGCGTGAAAATCTTCTACCTTTACTGCACCCACAGGACAGTTCTTAACACAGATACCGCAACCGATACAACCTACCGTACATGCCTTCATGGTAACAGGACCTTTGTCCTTGGAACTGCATGCTACAATATGCTTTGCATCATAAGGTTCTAAGGAAATCAGATGTTTGGGACATACTGCAATACATTTACCACAAGCCTTACATTTTTCTTTGTCCACCACCGCAAGTCCATTTACAACATGAATGGCATCAAAAGGACATACTTTTGCACAAGTACCATATCCAAGGCAACCGTAATTACAAGATTTCGGTCCGCCATTGGGTACAAAACTGAGCATTCGACAGTCCTCAATACCGGTATAATCATAATCATCATGGGTTTTGCCACAATCACCACTACAATGCACATATGCAGTCATTCTGACTGTTTCCTTGCTTTCCAAGCCCATAATTTCTGCGATTCTTTTTCCTACAGGATCACCGCCTACGGGACAGGCATTCACTTCTGCTTCTCCTTTTGCAATGGCTGCCGCAAGGCCCGCACATCCGGGAAATCCGCAACCACCGCAATTATTACCGGGCAGTGCTGCCAATACCGCTTCTTCTTTTTCATCTACTTTTACTTTAAAAACAATAGCTGCAACGCCTAAAAACAGCCCCACAAAAATACCGACACCGCCAATCAGCGCAGCTGCACTTAATATTCCCATCATATTCATAAGCCGGTCCTCCTTATAAAAGTCCGGAGAATCCGCAAAACGCAATTGCCATTAATCCTGCTGTTAACAGAACATGGGGCATGCCTTTAAAGGATTCCGGTACATCATTATAAGCCATTTTCTCACGAAGACCCGCCAAAATGACAATGGATATAGTAAAGCCGACAGCAGTTGCAAAACCATTTACCGTACCTGCCAAGATACCGTATTCTTTCTGTACATTGGTAAGCGCTACACCCAGCACCGCGCAGTTTGTAGTAATCAAGGGCAGGTAAACGCCTAATGCCTGATACAGTGACTTCATAAATTTCTTTAAGAACATCTCCACAAACTGTACCAGTGTCGCAATTACCAGAATAAATACAATGGTCTGTAAGTATTCCAGTCCAAAACGAACCAGTACAAATTCATAAATGACACCGGCAATTGCACTGGATAATGTAATTACAAAAATAATCGCACTTCCCATCCCAACAGCCGTATTGATTTTTTTAGAAACGCCCAGGAAAGGACACAATCCCAGAAACTGACTTAAAACAACATTGCTGACCAGAGAAGAGCTAATCAGTATAATCAATAATTCTTTTACCGTATCCATTACGCATCCTCCTCATCCAAGTCAATAATTTCTGTATCATCCTCCGGTACCACTTCTTTGATGACTTCTTTTTTCTTATTCTTCTTTTCCTGTTTCTCTTTGAATTTAACTTTTTGTTTTTCTTTTCGTTCTGCCTTTTTATCCCTTTTCGGCTTTTCGGCTTTATCCTCAGGTTCAGGTTCCTCTGTTGCTACAGGTGCCACTTCTGTTTTAGATTCCTCTTCTCCTTTGGATTCTTCCTCTGCTTTGGGTTCCTGCAACACTTCCGGTTTTTCCTCTGCTTCGGGCTGCTGCTCCACTTCAGGTTTTTCCTCTGCTTCGGGTTCCTGCACCACTTCCGGTTTTTCCTCTGCTTCGGGTTCCTGCAACACTTCCGGTTTTTCAGTTTTTTCTTTTTCTTCAATTGATTCCGTTTCTTTTTCTGAAGCAGTTTTC
>JAZNNL010000058.1:0-5553 GCA_045580245.1 Lachnospiraceae bacterium | reverse complement strand
CATGGGCCACTTCACGCAGAATATATTCCAGCAATACCTGCTCGGAGGGCATCTTACCGGGGCCGATGTCGCCGCATGCCAAGTAGCCGGTATCGGGAGTAATCACTTCCATGCCGTAGTGCTGCAACTTTTTGATATTGTCCTGCACGATAGGATTTTCGTACATATGGGTATTCATTGCCGGCGCAATGATTTTTTTGCAGGTGCACGCCATCACGGTAGTGGTCAGCATATCATCTGCAATACCATTTGCAATCTTGCCGATTACATTGGCGGAAGCCGGTGCTACCAGTACCACATCCGTGCTCTTTGCTAAAGATACATGCTCCACACTGTATTGGAAATTTCTGTCAAACGTATCTATAAGACACTTGTTGGAAGTCAATGTTTCAAAGGTAATCGGATTGATGAAATTGGTCGCATTCTGCGTCATCATCACCGTAACATTGGCATTTAATTTTTTCAGCATACTTGCCAGATTGGCAATTTTATATGCGGCAATACTGCCGGTTACTGCCAGTACTACATTTTTTCCCTTTAACATAGCAGATTCCTCCTGTCACTTTAGGGACGCACCCCGAAACAAATTGCCTTGTTCTCCTACACCTCAAACCCGGCGTAGACGGAACAGATATCTTTTACCCGTTATTTTTCTATCAAAAATACTTTAGAAGCTACCAATGCTTTGGTAATCAGCGCTACCAAAATGGTTGCACAAATTGCCTCAGGTATACCGGATGCGGTAACAGTTCCCATTACCAGACCGAATACTGCACTGACAGCTACGTTCTTTGCTTCTGCATACTGCTGTGCAAGCAATACATAGATACTTCCCATAACCAGAATGGTATTGGTCATGGAGCCTACAAATCCACAGATTGCATATCCTGCGATTTTAGGGCATTTTATAGATTTTAAGCCTCTCCAGAGCCAACCTGCCACTACACCAATCAGAATTCTGCATCCTACAGAAATCCAGATGGCTTTTAAAGCTCCGGGAAGACCTTCTGTACTCATAAAAGGTGAAAAAGCGAAGGACAGCAATGTGGGGGCAAAAGTATTACTGAGCATAGAGCATACACCGAATACGCCGCCTAAAATACCGCCAGCCAAAGGTCCTAAAAGAATTGCGCCGATGATGACCGGAATATGTACCGTTGTAGCCTTAACAATCGGCAATTGAATCATACCTAAAGGGGTATTCGCCAAAACGATAATGATTGCTGCCATAAGTGCTACTCGGATCATCCAGCCTGTGTTGAATTTTTTGTTGTTCATATTTGTTTCCTCCTGTTATCATTCTCCTTATTGGAGATACAATACATTTACGTTAAAAAAATAACATACTTTATTGGGATTGTAAATAGCCTTACGAAAAAACACTCCTATCATGCCTTATTTCAGATGTTTTTCGTTGATAAAAGTACAAATAGCGCACGTTATCAGCTACTTTTCCGGCACACTGCTTCTCCCAGTCCCAATACTAAAAACATCTGGGAAATATTCATTACCTGCTGGAAGCTGAATATATTATTGGCAGTGTAACAAAGAAGTGCCATACCGCAGGCTATACAAAGGCCTTTCGAAACAGAGGTTGCCGGCTTTCCGGGATTTTCCAAAACTCCTGTGTCCGCAGATTCTTCACCGGCATTTCCCTGCACAGGTTTCTTTCCGCCTCTGACAAATCTCACAACGGCACTTATGATTATGCCTGTAAATCCCACCAGTCCAAATATACCCAGATTCGCTAACACGGTTATCCATTCTCCGTGGGCATTGGTTAAGCGGCTGTTGCCGAAAGCTTCCTTCACCATAGTAAGCAGCCCCTCGTCAGGTCCGCTGTAAATATGTGCCGCCATGCAATCCGGTCCTACGCCTATCAATTTATACAACGCATCCTGCCCCAACCATGTTTGAATCCCGGCAGCCCATGTAGCACCACGGGCGCTGCCCCAGTCACTGTCAAATGTAAAGAACGGATAGTCCGACAATGTACCGATACTGCCGGGATGTAAGGTATTCATGATCAGCAATACTATATATGACACAAATGTCACGCCAAAGATTCCCAGCATGCAATACCATATTTTACAAATAATCGGGCAAATATTCTTTTTTCCCAACAAAAAATATAACAAACCCACTGCCACCGCCACGACGCTCCAAAATGACACATTTGTCATCACGCTATATAAATCCGTTACATACTGATTTCTCTCAGGAAAACATTTCTGGACCAACGTTAACGCTGCTGATACTGCACAAAAGAGCAAAAGCATCTCACAAAATCTTTGCAACCGTTTCTGTTCTTTCACACAAAGGCTTCCACCCAAAAGAAGAAGTCCGATAAACACCAGCAGACAGCTGTCACTTCCCTGGGTTACTCCTGTGGCAAACCCTACCCCCGTATACAACGCCAAAAATCCTTTTTTCCATATGTAGGCTTTTCGGTTATTGCCCTCTTCTAAGAGCAAAAACAATCCTGCTCCCAAAGGAAACAACACCGACCAATATCCGCAATACCAGTTAATATTGCCTATGGTAGAAATAAACCCCGGTCCCACGTCTTCCATCCTCAAGGGATTCATACCGAAACGGTTTATGAGTCCTAATGTAAAGACTACAAATGCAGTTCCCAAAAGACATCCTACTGCAGCTTGTAAAACCCGCTCCTTTTTAGGAGCAAGCAGTCTGGATATGGCAAAGTAAGACCCAATTAACAGCATCTGGGGCTTAAATCCCATATACCATCCTCCTGCACCCAGCTCCGCCATATCCGGGTACCGGGAATAGTAATAGGATAAAAACACTGCCAATGCATAGAAAATCACAAATTTGTCCGTAAGAGAAAGGCTCTCCAAAAAGGTATCCAAAAGCATTGAGACTTTCCCTTTTTCTCTCCGCTTTTCCCAAAAGAAACGCACCAAAGCGATGAATGCCCAAAACACAAATATATGGGTAAAGATTTTCGCCAGGAAAAAGCCGCAGTTCATAAAGAAATCGCCCTTATTGGTACCAATCATGTTATAGCCGGTTTCCACATCAAAATAAAAGGGCAGACCTATTGCCATGGCAACAAAATATACCCAGGTTACGGCACACAAAAGAAACCGCAGAAATGCTTCACAAAGCTTAAGTGTACTCATTTCGTGGTATTTCTTTTTTATATTGTCTACTTTTTCTACCAATAAGCTGCTCATTTTCTTCTTACACCTTTAGGGATGGATTCTGTCAGCGCCTTTACTGCAAACCGCTTTCCTCTTCCGCTTTTTCCTTAGAGACTGTTGCCTCAGAGGTACCGTTTTCATCATAATCCTTTTGATTGTCTCCGTCAACAAAACGCTTGTAAACCTCATAAATCTGTATCACAAGAACCAACGCCAGCGGACCTTTCACAATTCCCCAGATTCCGAACAATTTCAGTCCTGCATAAACCGCAATCAAGATTGCCACAGGATATACGCCGACCTTTTCCCCGATAAGCTTAGGTTCCACAAATTCCCTTATTAAAATACAGACCACATAGACACCAATACAAACCACTGCCTGCACATAGTTTCCCAATATCAGCTGCCACGCAGCCAGTGGCACCAATACGATACCCGTTCCCACAAAAGGTAAGGCATCCATAATCCCTGCCAGAATCCCGAAAAACAGTCCGTATTCTACTTTTGCAAGACTAAGGGCTACCACGCAGACAAATGCAATGGCAAGCATGATAATTCCCTGCGCCTTAACAAACGTGGCAATGTAACGCAGTACGTTAAGTGCCACCTCTAACACCAGTCTGCCCACCGGATGTGCCCCCACTTTGGACAGAATACTATCATAGTCCTTTGCCAAAAGAATTGTTGCAATCATGGTCACCGCAAGAACTGCAATAGCGGAAGCAATGTATTTTACATAGGTCCAGGATTCCCCGATTGCTTTGGGCAGAACCCGGCTCTGGAAATTCGTGGCAAAAGAATCCACCTGCTCTGTGAGAATGTTTTGCAGGCCTTTTGTATTGATTCGTAAAAATCCCCCTACCGTATCGCAACACTGTACAATGATTCCCTGCACATTTTCCCGCACATCATCCACACCTTCCACCCAGCCCGGCAGATTTTGTAATAAAAAAGAACTTCCCAGCCAAATCAGCACAATCAACACCGTACATACCAACAACAAGATGGCACTTGCCAGATATTGCTTTTTGATATGGGTTTTTTTCTGGATGTCATCAAAAGCAGGATAACAAAAGGTCAAAAACATCCCGGCAATTACAATAGGTGTCACCAAAGGCGTAATGTATCCCAGAAAAAAATAGACTGCTCCTATAATCAGAAGCAGTACTATATATTTATTGTGCCAAATATTCTTTTTTTCCTGCATACCCATCCGCCTTTCCCAAACAACTAATTTTGGAAATAGTATGCGGAATTTTGCGGATAATTATTGCAGAAATTATGAAAAGTTCTTGAATGCTTCCCCCATGGGCTCAACCGTATATACCATCTCTTTTTGGGATGTGGGATGGACAAAACGTAAGCGATACGCACACAACGCCGTATTGCGGATGCCTGCCTGCATAGAAACTTCTTTGCACTTTTCGCTACCGTACTTGGCATCTCCCAATATCGGGTATCCTGCATGGGACAACTGTACCCGAATTTGGTGAAAACGTCCTGTTTCCAATTTAATTTCCAAAAGAGCTACTTCCACGCCGGCCATTTCTTTGGTTTCCCGCAGCTTATATTGCAGGGTCGCACGCTTGGGGATTGCATCTTTTGTATCTTTTTTGTCGCTTGGGGATTGTGTTGTTTGGATACTTGTCAGGTCTTCGTCTTCACACACTCTTGCCACATTACCTTCTTTTACCAGATAATCCACCAGCTCTCCGCTCTCCTGCACCGGTTTTCCACATACTACCACCAGATACTCTTTGGCAAACTCGTCTTTTTGCAGTTGGGCGCTC
Organism: Lachnospiraceae bacterium; assembly: GCA_045580245.1. Classification (GTDB taxonomy): domain Bacteria; phylum Bacillota; class Clostridia; order Lachnospirales; family Lachnospiraceae; genus Acetatifactor. The sequence goes on along the minus strand of JAZNNL010000058.1, from coordinate 596 downwards.
AAATTGGCAGCCGCCTTGGGATTCTTGGCAAACACAAGAAGCCCCTCCACAGGCTGGTCTAAACGATGAATCACACCCAGATACGGGGATTTTTTGCCTGATATAGCCAGATGATTTTTCAGTTCACTGACCACGTCCGGTCTGCCCACCTGCGCGGTCTGCACCGCAATGCCTGCCGGCTTTTGTATTACTAATATATCATGATCTTCAAAAATAATTTTTGTACGCATATCTTTTGCTCTTTTCCGTTTTTTACAATTCAAGTATAACAAATATCCTTTATTTTACAATGATATTTATTGGCTATCCTTTCAATCGTACTCATGGTTCTTACCATAGTTGTAGCGATTTTGTTAGCGTATATCCAAGCCTTTACTCTTTATTGAAAAGAGTATATAATGAAATAATAAATAGTAATTCACTATCTATAGCTTACTATTCAGTCAACACAAAGGAGATACACGCTATGAAGAAAAAACTTTTAGTACTTATTCTCAGCATGATGCTTGCTTCCATGTGTATCGGTTGTGGTGCAGAAAATACCACCACCGACACTGCTGCTTCTGCTACAACGGAAGAAAGCACACCCGCACAGA
>JAZNNL010000057.1:0-3060 GCA_045580245.1 Lachnospiraceae bacterium | reverse complement strand
GTTCCCGTAGCTCTTCACCTTGACCATGGTAGTTTCGAACACTGCTACAAGTGTATCGAAGCTGGTTTCTCATCAGTTATGTTCGATGGTTCACACTATCCTATCGAAGAAAACATCGCTAAGACAAAGCAGTTGGTTGCTGACTGTGCAGCTAAGGGAATCTCTCTTGAAGCTGAAGTTGGTTCAATCGGTGGTGAAGAAGACGGTGTTGTAGGTGCAGGTGAATGTGCAGATCCTAACGAATGTAAGATGATCGCTGACCTTGGTATCGACTTCCTTGCAGCAGGTATTGGTAACATCCACGGAAAATATCCTGCAAACTGGAAGGGATTAAGCTTCGAAACTCTCGATGCTATCCAGCAGTTAACAGGTGATATGCCTCTCGTTCTTCACGGTGGTACAGGTATCCCCGCTGATATGATTAAGAAGGCAATTGACCTTGGTGTATCTAAGATCAACGTTAACACAGAATGCCAGTTGGCATTTGCTGATGCTACACGTAAGTACATCGAAGCAGGTAAGGACTTAGAAGGTAAGGGATTTGACCCTCGTAAGTTACTTGCTCCCGGTGCAGAAGCTATCAAGGCTACTGTTAAGGAAAAGATGGAATTATTCGGTTCTGTAGGCAAGGCTTAAGAAATAAAGAATATGACCTTATAAAAGGAGGATGCCCGGTAACGATATGTTACCGGGCATTCATTTTTTGAAAAAGTCATCGTGGTGTTTTTTGTTATCTATACGAAATGTATCTTGTTATCTTGATTGTAAGTATAGATAACAATTTTTGCAGAATAATGTTATGTAAATCAATATTCTGTAAAATAAATGTGAATGAAATATGAATACGTCTTCTTTTATTTGTATTTACATAAAAAATGTGCGGATTATTTTATATTCCAACAGAACGGTTCTTTATGGAATAAAATATCCGCACAGTATTTGTTGTATCTGCGATACAAATAAAAGAAGAACAATTAGCAATGCTTCGGTTCGGGATATTCCACACCGAAAGTATCCACTGTCACACTCTTCATTACCTGAGGTGTTAAGGGCTTATCTGAATAATCAGTATCCACTTCCGCGATTGTATTTACAACTTCCATACCCTCAATCACTTTACCGAATGCAGCATATGCGCCGTCCAAATGAGGAGCATCCTTGTGCATTAAGAAGAACTGGCTTCCTGCGGAGTCGGGGAACATAGAGCGTGCCATGGAAAGTACGCCGGGAGTATGCTTTAAGTTATTCTCAAAACCATTCTGTGAGAATTCACCCTTAATATGATAGCCGGGGCCGCCGGTACCGGTTCCCTGAGGACATCCGCCCTGAATCATAAAGCCGTAGATGACTCTATGGAAGGTAAGTCCGTCATAGAACTTCTTGTTAATCAAAGAGATAAAATTGTTTACGGATTCCGGTGCAATTTCAGGATAAAGTTCTGCTTTAATTACGGAATCGTCTGCCATAGTAATTGTTACAATAGGATTCTGTGCCATTTTGTGTTATTCCTTTCTTGAACGTGTTATAATCATATTATCACGTATATTTTACCATGATTAGAATTTATCATGGTTTGCACACTCACCGGGTTTCTGTTTTACAGTTGTCCGGTGCATTGTGTCCGCATACATTCTATCATAATCCTTGGAGGGATAAAAGTGATAAAAGAGAAAAAACCCGAAAAAATCATACTGGACATGTTTTATGCAGAAAATACGAAGCGTATCAAAGAAATGATAGGGTACTGTAATATTTTATGTATAGATAAAAGTGAAGCAACACAGGAAAATATTGATTCTGAAACGGTTTTGTATATTACGGATTCTTCAGCCAAAGCCTTGGAATATAAGTTGCAAAAACAAGCGGTTTTGGTGTATCTGCATGAAGGGAATCAAAGCGAAAGTTTTCCGCAAAACCGTTATTTTATTGAAGGATTTGAGGATGCGGACGCTGCCTATTTTACAAGAATATATCAAAGAGAAAAGAATATTCCGTGGTTAATCGGAGAGACAGAATGGCTGATTGTTCGTGAGATGACACCGGGGGATACGAAGGCGCTGTACGCGCTTTACGAGGATAAATCCGTGGTGGAATTTATGGAGGATTTGCCGCGAAACTTGCAGGAAGAAGAGGTGTACATTGCTGATTATATCGATAAAATGTATGGATTCTTTGGGTTTGGTATGTGGTTGGTAGTTTTAAAAGAAACCGGAGAAATAATCGGACGGGTCGGTTTTCAGAATGTTGAGGCGCCAAGCGGCAAGGAAGAAGAAACGGAATCAAAATGTATGGAGTATGACGGAGCAGATTGCCGTGTGGGGTCTTTGGAGAATGCGGAGAATTTGGTGGAACTTGGGTTTATGATTGTGCCCAAATATCAGCGGCAAGGCTATGCATATGAGGCATGTAAAACGGCTGTGACATATATGCGGACGGAGTTTCCGGAGTATCAAATAACAGCGCGGTGTAAGTCGGAAAATATTGCAGGAATACGTCTGTGTAAAAAGTTGGGGATTGAGTGCAAAGTATTGTGATATATAGTCGAAAAGTGTATAATATAATGATAGGCTTACAAAGGAGAAACAAGAGAAAATGCTTTTTAATTCCATAGATTTTTTGATATTTTTTCCTATAGTGGTATTGCTGTATTTTATTATTCCCAAAAAGATCCGATACATATGGCTTTTGATTAGCAGTTATTACTTTTATATGTGTTGGAATGCCAAATATGCAATATTGATTGCGATATCCACAATGATTACTTGGATGTCCGGCCTTTTGATTGAAAAATGTAAAAGCATTCGGGGAAAAAAGAGCGTTGTTGCCCTAAGTTTTATCGGCAATCTGGGTATTTTATTTGTATTCAAATACTTTGATTTCGCGTTGGCCAATATCAACAGGATATTAGCGGTTGTCAATGTAGAACTTATCAGCAATCCCTTTGATATTATTTTGCCTGTAGGTATTTCCTTTTATACATTTCAGGCATTGGGCTACACGGTGGATGTATACCGCGGAGAATTAAAAGCAGAGAAGAATCCGCTGCGCTATGCCTTGTTT
>JAZNNL010000056.1:0-4234 GCA_045580245.1 Lachnospiraceae bacterium | reverse complement strand
GGTGCATTCTTTCCGGGAGGCGTCCACACACCGAATAACGGTGCCGTGAAGTTTACGGTAAGATAAGGCTTTTTGTCTGCGTCCAAAAGGGCAACCTTGCCGGTCTGGTTGTCTTCGATGACCAGCGCGTCATCTGCAAATACTTCTTCGGTAACCGGTAAAATACCGCCTTCTTCCAAAGGGATTTCTACCACGGTATCGCTTGCCAGTCCCCCTTCCAGTTTGCGGGCTTTGATACTGTTTACGCCTTCAAAGCTGATATAACAGGTAATCTTGTCTGCCTCTCTTAAAGGTGCTAAGAATGCAGGATGTCCGCCGATGGAGAAATACATTTCTTCCTCTGCCGGATTCGTGACGCGCCACAATACCTTCACACTGCGTCCGCTGATTTTGTATCCCAGCTCCAAAAGGAAAGCAAAGGGATATTTCTCTTTGGTCGCCTCATTGTCTTTTAAAGAAAACCACAAGGTATCTTCGGTCTGTTCCGTTAATTCAAATTCGCTGTCTCTGGCAAAACCGTGCTGGGACATCTTGTATGTCTGTCCCTGATAACGGCTTTCGCCATCCTTGTAGCTGCCTACTACCGGAAACAGTACCGGAGAGACTCTGCCCCAGAACGTGGGGTCTGCGTTCCACATATAGTCCTTGCCGGTTTTTACATCGGTTACGGCACGAAGCTCCGCACCATGGGAATCCACCTTAATTTGGATTTCCCCGTTGTTTAAAATATATTCCATAGGATACTCCTTTATACAGTAGATAAAATCAATTCCATGCTGCCTTCAAATACTGCTTCGCCGTAGCCTGCGGGCAGGATAAAGTGGTCGCCCTTGTTTACGGGAGTACCATCTACGCTTCCTTTGCCTTCCAGTACGCTGGCAAGTAAGAAAGGATACTTCTGGTCTACTACCACTTTGTCGGTAACATTCATTTTCCATACGGTGTAGAAATCGCAGGAAATCAGCTGGTTCATGGTATTGTCAGCCAGTCCGTCGGTATGGCTTAAGGCATCCTTGTCCGCATTGTCGGGTACCGTGATAACATCGATACTCTGTTGTACATGTAAGGGTCTTTCCTTACCGTCCACCAGACGTCCATAGTCGTATACACGATAGGTAATATCGCTGCTCTGCTGGGTTTCTAAGATTGTGAAACCGCCTTTAATCGCATGAACGGTGCCGGGCACAATCTGTAAAAAGTCTCCTTTATGTACAGGCACGTCTTTGATTAATTCTTCATAACGACCTTCGTGAATCATATCTTTTAATTCTTCTCTGGTAGTTGCATTGTGACCGATAACAAGGCTTGCATCTTCGGGACAATCCATAACATACCAGCACTCGGTCTTGCCGTAAGGGCAGCTTTCATGTTCTTTTACGTAAGCATCATCGGGATGCACCTGGATACTTAAGTTCTGCTTTGCATCGATAATCTTGATAAGCAGAGGGAATTCTTCAGCGGTAATACCACCGAAAAGTTCTCTGTTTTCTGCATATAAAGCAGATAAGGTCTTGCCTGCATAAGTACCGTTTTTAATTTCACAGTCTCCGTTGGGATGGGCACTGATACCCCAGCATTCACCGGTGGAATCCCCTGCTCCCTCGTAACCGAATTCATCACGTAATTTGTTACCACCCCATACTACATCCTTTAACTGGGGTTTTAAAAAAAGAATTTCTTTACTCATTCCTCATACCATACCTTTCTATGTAATTCCCTTTCGCATGCTGCCGAAAGGGATGTCTGTTTTTATTATATACATATCAACGGGTAAAATCCAGTACTAAACTGATTTTCTGACTATTCTTCAAAAAACTCCACGGCAAACAGCGCTTCACCCATTTTAATATCGCCCCCTTTTAACAGGCGGATTTTTACATTCTCTTCCAAATCCGTGCACAGTATGGGGGATACCATGGATGGTGCATTATCTTTTAAATATGCCAAATCCATTTTTAACATAGGAGTTCCCCGCTTTACCTTCTGTCCGGCTTTTACCAATGCTTCAAAGCCTTTTCCTTCCAGTTTTACGGTATCGATGCCCATGTGCAACAGCAGGCTGATACCGGAATCGGTTTTAAATCCAATGGCATGCTTTGTATCAAATACAAATTCTACTTCGCCGTCTTCGGGTGCGTATACACAAGAATCTGTGGGGGTAACTGCCGCACCGTCTCCCATCATTTTTTTGGAAAATGCTTCGTCGGGTACGGTGGATAAATCTGCTGCCACACCGTTTAGCGGGCTGGAAATCTCAATGGTTTTTATGGGTGTATCCGGTGCCGTTGCAAGATAGTCTTCTAATTCTGACTTAATCACCGTTACGTGGGGACCGTAAATAATCTGTACGCCGTTTCCTTTGTGGATCACACCGGAGGCGCCTGTGCCTTTTAATACACTGTCATTTACCAAAGAAGTATCTACCACCGTACAACGCAGTCTGGTGGCACAACAGTCAATATCACTGATATTTTTCTTGCCGCCCAAGCCCCAGGTAATGGATTCGCTACGGGAATTTTCTGCCTGTGAAGTTACGGTTGTTCCGCCTTCCTTGCCTACTGGCGCTCCATTGGCTTTCCTGTTTTCCTTGCGGGCATTGACATCTGCCTTGGTGTAAAGCTTGGTTTCGGTTTCCTCATCCTCACGTCCCGGTGTTTTTAAGTTTAACTTCTTGATTAAGAACTTAAAGATAAAATAGTACAGTAAGAAATACACAATACCCACAGGAATGATTAATAACCAGCTGGTCTTTTCATTGCCCTGCAAAATACCGAAGAGGAACAGGTCCAGAAAGCCGCCGGAGAAGGTAAGTCCTACTGCAATGTTTAGCATATGGGCAATCATATAGGCACTACCTGCCAAAATCACCTGTACTACAAAAAGAATAGGTGCCGCAAACAAAAAGGAAAACTCAATGGGCTCCGTGATACCTGTGGCAATACAGGTCAGGGAAGCTGATAACAGCAATCCCCCTGCAGCTTTTTTCTTTTCCGGCTTTGCACAGTGATACATTGCCAGTGCTGCACCGGGCAGACCAAAAATCATGAAAATAAATTCACCGGAGAAAAATCTGGTGGCTTCTGCACTAAAATGCGCTACATTGGCAGAATCTGCCAGTTGGGCAAAGAAGATATTCTGTGCTCCCTGTATGGTCTGGCCTGCCACATCCATGGTGCCCCCCAGGGCAGTCTGCCAGAAAGGCATATAAAATACGTGATGCAGACCAAAGGGAATCAATGCTCTCTTAATCAAACCGAAAATCAATGTGCCTGCGTAACCGGAATTTGTTACCAATCCGCCTAACGCATAGATACCGTTCTGTACCGGCGGCCATACAAAATACATCAATATTCCCACAAACATATATACCAATGTGGAAATAATGGGCACAAAACGGGTTCCCCCGAAAAAGGACAGTGCATTGGGCAACTGGTTTTTATAAAACTTGTTGTGCAGTGCCGCAACACCCAAGCCTACAATCACACCGCCAAATACACCCATTTGTAAGGACTGGATTCCGCTGGCAGAGGCAATGGTACCTTCCAACACATCTCCGGAAATGGTACCGTCAGCCAGAATCTGACCGTTTAGTATCAGCATGGCATTCACGGCAATATGCATTACCAAAAATGCAATCACCGCAGACAGTGCAGCCACTTCCTTTTCTTTTTTTGCCATACCAATGGCTACACCCACCGCAAAAATCAGTGGCAGGTTATCAAATACCGCACCGCCCACCTTGCTCATAATCACTAACAGGGCGTGCAAAATGGTTCCTTCTCCCAAAAGCCCCGTAAGACCATAGGTCTCAATGGTGGTGGCATTGGTAAAGGAACTGCCGATACCCAGCAAAAGCCCGGCTACCGGTAAAATAGCGATAGGGAGCATAAAGCTTCGTCCCACACGCTGTAATACGCCAAAAACTTTATCTTTCATTTTCTTCTCTCCTTTTTTGTTCTAGTGTGTACAAAAAGAAGGGAAATTATAACTTATTCAAATTTCTCATTCATAGATGTCTTGCATTTTTTGAAAAAGATTAGAATAATTTAATAAGTTATTACAATGTATAAGTGAAGGGCAAGTAAGTTGCCGCTTCGAAAAGACGTCTTGGAAGTAGGAAACTAAATGACAAAACAAGAGCTTGAAATATGTATAACTGAATATGGCAAGGATATCTACTCATTTTGTAAGCATCTTACAAATAATCCACTGGAGGCTGATGATTTGTATCAAG
>JAZNNL010000055.1:0-2037 GCA_045580245.1 Lachnospiraceae bacterium | reverse complement strand
GCACCGAATTTGCCGAAGGCATCCGCAGAAAACAATACTTTGTCCTTTTTATCATAGGATACCACTACCTCAGGCCAATGTACCATGGGCGCCGTTACAAAGGTCAGTTCGTGGGTGCCGAGAGGTAAGGTATCTCCCTCACCCACCACTATCCTGTTTTCTGCGAAATCTGTTCCAAAAAAGTTTTTCATCATCACAAATGCATTCTTGGAAGCAACCACCTGTACTTCGGGGTATGTTGTTACAAAATGCAGAATATTGGCAGAATGGTCCGGTTCCATATGATGCACCACCAGATAATCCGGTTTTCTTTCTCCTAACACCTTTTGGATATTAGAAAACCACTCTTCTTTAAAGTTTGCATCTACCGTATCCATAACTGCTATTCTTTCGTCCATAATGATATAGGAGTTGTAAGCCATACCGTTAGGTACCACATACTGTCCTTCAAATAAATCAATTTTGTGATCATTGACACCAACGTACTTAATATCTTCCGTAATTCTCATACTCTCTGTCTCCCGTCTGAAATGAACTAATATCATACACAAGATATCATATCACAAAAATACTGATGTCACAATTCTAATATCCCCTTATTTCTTACCGTTTTCTTCCACCCTTCTCTTAAGTGCATAAAACCTTGCATCCGTTTCTTTCTGCAATCTTTCTACTACATCTTTATATTCTTCCTTTTGTAAATGTTTGGTTCTTCCCATCATGGATAACCACTCCAGTACCGGTATCTTTTTACCGGTCTTTTCCGGGTCATAAGAAAGTCTGGTAATGCCCTGCTCCACCTCATAAAGAGGGAAATAACAGCAATTTACCGCCGCTTCAATCACTCTCCGCTCTGTGGCAGGCTTATCATTCCAGTTTAGCGGACAAGCCGAAATGGCTTTTATATATGCTGTCCCCGTGGTCTTTGCATAATGGGCTGCCTTGGCTGCTTTTTTCATAAAATCCGTAGGATTGGATTCCGCAACCGTAGCCACATAAGGAATACCTGTGGCTGCCATAATCTTAGGCATATCCTTATGGAAAAAGGTTTTGCCGTACTGTGCTTTTCCTACATGGGAAGTGGAACTTCTTGCTCCTAAAGGTGTGGAATAAGAAAGCTGGTAGCCGGTATTCATATACCCGCCGTTATCATACTCAAAAATAAGCAGTCTGTGTCCGCGGAGTGCCGTACCGATTGCAGAACCCATACCAATATCCATACCGCCGTCACCGCTTACCATCACAAAAATAATATCTCCCGGCGGAATCTCTCCCTTTTGTTGTTTCCTGTAACAGATTTCCGCCACACCGCTTAATGTCGCTGCACCATTCTGGAACAGATTGTGCAGGTAAGGTACTTTAAAACTGGTTTTGGGATACGCAGTGGTGACAATCATGCCACATCCGGTCTGGAACAAAAATACAACCGGGTCTTCAATCCCTTTCAGAAGAAGATTCAAATTCACCGGAATACCGCACCCCGGACAGGCTCCGTGTCCGGGCGCAATTCTGCCTGGCATTGCCGTTGCCGCATTTAAATTTCCTGCAGCACCGATACGGGTCCTTTCGGCCGTCACAGGGGCAAACAACGGTTCTTCTTCCTTATCTTCTTTGCTCCCGGCCTCTACGCCATAATAAGCAAAATCCGGACAGGAAGTATCCTGTGCCATCCGAAGCATTTCCTTTGCATCTTCTTTAAAAAAGTCCTTTCCCCCAAGCCCATAAACCAGACTCTTTATATTTGCTGCATTTCCGGCTTTCTGCAGGGCAGCCCTTACCTCTAAGGATAAATTGCCACCACCGGCACCGTAACTGTCCTGACGGTCTACCACCAGTATATTTTCTGCTTTTCCGAGCAGTTGCCCCAACTCTTTTGCCGGGAACGGACGAAGCACATGTAAGGTGGCCGTCCCCGCTTTTTTACCTTCCCTACGCATTTCTTCTACAGCTTCCATTGCCGTATCATAGGAAGAGCCTAAAAGCACCAACACTGCTTCCGCCTCTTCACATCCCTGACCTTCTACCTTTTGATATTCT
>JAZNNL010000054.1:0-10858 GCA_045580245.1 Lachnospiraceae bacterium | reverse complement strand
GCCATCCCGTCCATACAATACCAAATCCAAGGTAAAGGAAGCTACAAACACCGCCATTCCTGCATAAAGCGCCCTGTCAATATCCTGAAACACAAAAACAGATGCAGTGACAACAATTGCATCCAAAATCAAGTATAATGCCCCGGTTTTCATATGTGGTATTTTCAGACGCAACACTTTGATGATAATATCCGTACCACCTGTTGTGGAACCGGCTTTAAACACGCTTCCCATCCCTGCTGCAGCCAAAACCGCACCGGACAGGGCTGCCAGAAGCGGTTCTTCTGTTACGGCGCCGTATCTACCTAATATATCAGTAAATACAGATGTTAATGCAATACAATATACAGTAGACAGAATCAGTTTTTTCCCAAGTTTCCACAGTCCTAACAACATAATAGGAATATTCAGCAGAAAAATCATGGTACCTGTACTGACAGAAAATAGTCTGTTTAAGATAATCGCAATACCCGTCACACCGCCGGGTGCCAGATTATTGGGATCCAAAAACAAACTGATGGCTGCTGCATAGATAAAACTACCGGCTGTCATAAGGAAAAATTTCTGTACCTTATTCCTAATACTTTTCCTGTTTTTGCTTTTTGCTTTTACAGTTTCCAATCGTATCCTCCCTCCGACTATCATTGGTTACACCCGATATCATACCTGCATATTATTTACAAATCCATTATACCACAGATTTGTCAAAAAATCCGCATATATAGAATATGCGGATTTCTCAAAAGTAATCATTTCTAAAGCAACTCTCTTCTCTGATTCCCCTCAAAACCATTAATCAAAGATCGCCTGCACTGTCTGCTTTACTCTGGGTCTGTATCCCTCTTTTTCCAGCGCATCGATAATCTGGTTCTTATGCTCTGTTCCAAAGGCTTCCAGGGTAATACGCAATTCCACTGCAGCATTACGGTTGGTAGATACAAACTGGTTGTGCTCCAGCTTAATAACGTTACCGTTTTGTGCAGCCACAATCCCTGCAACCTTGTAAAGCTCACCGGGTTTGTCTGGCAATAAAATGGATACGGTAAAGACTCTGTCTCTGAAAATCAGTCCCTGCTGTACTACGGACGACATGGTAATAATATCCATATTGCCACCGCTCAAAATAGACACTATCTTTTTATCTTTTACATTTAACTGTTTTAATGCCGCTACGGTTAACAGTCCTGAATTTTCTACAACCATCTTGTGGTTTTCTACCATATCAAGGAATGACACTACCAAATCAGCATCTTCCACGGTAATAATGTCATCCAGATTTTCCTGAATATAGGGAAGCAGCTTATCTCCGGGGGTTTTAACAGCCGTACCGTCTGCAATGGTATTTACGCCGGGTAACGTTACCACCTTACCGGCTTTAATGGATTCCTGCATACAGTTTGCTCCAGCAGGCTCCACACCAATCACTTTTATCTTGGGATTTAACAGTTTTGCCAAAGTAGAAACACCGGTTGCCAGTCCGCCGCCACCGATAGGCACTAAAATATAATCTACCAACGGAAGCTCTTTAAAGATTTCCATGGCAATGGTACCTTGTCCGGTAGCTACGGTTAAATCATTAAAGGGATGGATAAAGGTATATCCCTTCTCTTCTGCCAGCTCATAAGCCTTTGCACAAGCTTCATCATATACATCCCCGTAAAGTACCACTTCCGCACCGTAACTCTTGGTACGGTTTACTTTCATAAGCGGTGTGGTGGTGGGCATCACGATTGTAGCCTTTACACCATAGCTCTTTGCCGCATAGGCAACGCCCTGTGCATGATTTCCTGCCGATGCAGTAATGACACCTTTTGCTCTCTGCTCTTCGGAAAGGGTACTCATGGCATAATAAGCACCTCTAACCTTATACGCGCCGGTAAACTGCATATTTTCCGGTTTTAAATATACTCTGTTACCTGTTTGTGCACTTAAGTATTCACTATAAACCAGTTTTGTTTCCAGGGTAACCCTCTTTACTACTTCGGAAGCCTCTTCAAATTTATCCAATGTTAACATCTTTTCTTCCATCTTATTTCCTACCAAGCCTTTCGCTTATTCTTCTGCCTGCATTTCTTCTGTTTTCACATCGAACAATGCGTTTACAAAATCGTCGGAATCAAATTTCTGTAAATCTTCGATGGTTTCACCCACACCAATATATTTTACAGGTACTTTCAATTCGGACTGGATAGCCACGGCAATACCACCCTTGGCAGTACCATCCATTTTGGTAAGTACAATACCGGTAAGTTCTGCCACATCCCCAAATTCTTTTGCCTGCATCAGAGCATTCTGACCGGTGGTGCCATCCAATACAATCAAATTTTCCCTGTGGGCATTGGGAAATTCCCTGTCAATAATGCGGTTCATCTTACGCAACTCTTCCATCAGGTTCTTTTTGTTGTGCAAACGACCTGCTGTATCAATTAACAACACATCTACATTTCTTGCTTTAGCAGCTGCCACCGCATCAAATACTACACTGGCGGGGTCTGAGCCTTCTGCGCCGCCAATCATATCCACGCCTGCCCTGTGTGCCCACTCTTTTAACTGGTCACCGGCTGCGGCACGGAATGTATCGGCTGCGGCAATTAATACCTTGCGTCCTTCGGATTTTAATTTCCCTGCAAGCTTACCTACCGTAGTGGTTTTACCTACACCGTTTACACCGATTACCATGACGATGGACTGTTCTTTTTCAAAGTCATACGCGGTTTCACCAATCTGCATCTGCTCTTTGATACTGTCTATCAAAAGTTGCTTGCATTCTGCAGGTTCTTTGATATGCTGTTTTTTGACTTCTGCCTTCAGTCTTTCGATAATTTCCGTAGTAGCCCTGACACCGATATCTCCCATAATCAGGATTTCTTCCAGTTCCTCATAGAAATCATCATCTATGGAAGAAAATCCGCTAAATACGGCATCAATACCTTTAACAATATTATTTCTTGTTTTCTTAAGCCCTTCCTTTAACCGGGCAAAAAAACCTTTCTTTTCTTCGCTCAAATTAAGCGCCTCCTTAATTATCCAGCTCTTTATCAATCAAATTGACACTGACAAGGGCGGATACACCTTTTTCCTGCATGGTAATACCGTAAAGTCGGTCTGCCCTTTCCATGGTGCCACGTCTGTGGGTGATGACAATAAACTGGGTATGCTTGGTCAGCTTATGTAAGTATTTTGCTACACGACCTACGTTGGTTTCATCCAATGCACCCCCGTTTTCGTCCAAGAGACAGAAGGGGGACGGCTTTAAGTTCTGAATTGCAAATAGTAATGCGATTGCAGTCAGTGCTTTTTCACCACCGGAGAGCTGCATCATATTCTGCAGTTTCTTTCCGGGGGGCTGGGCAATGATACGGATTCCTGCTTCCAGAATATCTTCATCCTCCTGCAATTCCAAACTACCTTTACCACCACCGAAGAGTTCCTTAAATACTTTATCAAACTCTTTGGTAATTTCGGCAAACTTTTCATTAAACTGTTTGCGCATTGCACTGTCTAACTCTGCAATAATGCCTTCCAGTGTCTTTTCCGCCTCAACCAGGTCATCATGCTGGTTTCTTAAGAATGTATAACGTTCCATCAGATTCTTATAATCTTCGATGGCATTTACGTTTACATCGCCTAACTTCTTAATCTGGTCCTTTAACACTGCAATATCCCGCTTCATGGAGGCTAAATCCGTCATTTCTTCATTGCGGATAGCCGCAGCATCAGATAGCGTAATCTCGTACTCATCCCACATGTAGTTAATCTGATTTTCCATGGACTCTTCAAATTTTTCTTTCTGGGTATTCAGACGATATACTTCTTTGTCAAGTGCTGTCATCTGTTCAGCCAGGTCTTCTCTTTCTTTGAAGAAGTTCTTCTGTTTGGCTGTCAGCTCTTCCTTACGGGTAATACTGTCAGTCAGTGTCTGCTGGGACTGGTTCTGGGAAGTATGGGAAGCAGCAATGGTCTTCTCAATCTCCAGAATGTTTTGGTTCTTTTCCTCTATGCTCTTTGCACTGTTGGCCAGACCTTCATTGATTTCCTGCAGTTCTGCCTCGTATCTTGCAATTTCTCCATTGATACGGTCCACATTCTGCTGATGGAACTCCTGTGTCTGCAGCATCTTTTCCACCTTCATATCCCATTCGGATACCTGCGCGGACTTTTCGGTTTCTTCGCTTCTGCGTTCCTCCAATTCTTTCTGGAACTGTACAATCTGCGCTTCTACATTCTTTTCCATTTCTTCGGACATTTCCAGCTCATGCAAAATATCCGCTTTGCTTCCCTTAATATCAAAAATCTGCTTTTCGATTTCCTGTTCTTCATTCTTTAAGGAACGGGAACCGGCTTCCGCTTCTTCCATACGCTCTTTGGCAGTTTCCACATTAAGACGTGCCGTATTCTGTTCAATAAACTTACGCTGGATATCCGCTTTTAATGCTTCCACATCCATACGCAGACGGTTACGTCTGTTCTTGGTTTCTTCGATGTCTTCTTTAATACTTTCTATCTTTTCTAACAGTTCTTTTGTTTTCTTTTCTAAATCTTCGATTTCACGACGACGACCTAAGAGATTACTGTTATTCTTGAACGCACCACCACTGATAGCACCGCCGGGTACTAAAAGCTCTCCTTCAATGGTAACCATACGGATACCATAATCAAATTTTCGGGCAATCTTTACAGCATTATCTACATTGTCCACTACCACAATACGTCCCAGCATGGCTTTGGCAACATCCTTGTACTTCTTGTCAATCTGTACCAGTTCATCTGCCATACCGATAACACCTTTTTCATTCAGGGCATCGGGATTTTTGAACTCCTGAGGATTCTTAATACTGGTAAGCGGTAAAAAAGTAGCTCTGCCCAATTTGTTCTTCTTTAAGAAACCAATCATTTTCTTGGCAGTTTCTTCATCATCGGTAACCACGTTCTGGATATTGCCGCCAAGTGCGGTTTCGATAGCTGTTTCATACTTTTTATCTACTTTGATAATGTCTGCAACCACACCGATAATACCTTTTTCGGTTTCCTTCTGCTCCATTACCTTTTTTACACTGCCACCGTACCCTTCATAACGTTCCGTCAGATTAGACAATGCTTCCAGCTTGGATTTTTCCTGATGATACTGTTCCTGGGTTTCTCTCAGCTGCGCATCCTTTTTTGTAAGGCCTTCCCTGATGCCTACAAGCTCCTTTTCAGATTCTTCAGCTTGTTTATTCATCACAGCCAGTTCTTCCGTTACTGTTTCAAACTTATCCTGCAACTGCTTAATGGTTTCCACATGAGTTGCTTCATCGGATTTCGCACGCAAAAGGCGGGAATTCAATTCCGCTTTACGGATGGCAATCTGCTCAAGCATGGTATCGTAACGGCCCATCTTGGATTTGATGGTGGCACGCTGATTCAGTTCCCCGATAATGGTATTCTTACCATTTTCAATATTATCATTCAACTCCTGGATACGGTTCTGTACCTGTTCCAAGAGTGCTTTTACTTCATCACGGGTGGACATAATCTCAGCCACCTGATCATCAATGGCTTTTTTCTCCTGTAAAATCTGAGTCTTGTCCACATTTTTCAAATCGATTTCTGCCTGCACATTGGTCTGGCGGTTCTTTAAGTGCTGTTCATTGTCTCCCGCAGAATGAATCTGTTCTTTTAAGACATTGATTTCACCCTCCAGTTTTCCACGCAAAACAGAAGTATCCGTCAGATTGGTACGCGCTTCTTCGATAGACTGCTCTAGGCTTTCAATTTCTGTCTGAATACGCTCATACTCTTCCTTGATACCTTCATACTTTGTGCTTGTCTGTTCCAAATCTTTGGTTGCAATAGCATATTTTTCTTCCACAGAAGAAAGCTGTTCTTTTAAGCGGTTATGCTCCAATAAGAACATATTCACATCCAAAGTCTTTAATTCTTCTTTTTTCTTTAAGTAAATCTTTGCAGTTTCAGACTGCTTCTCTAAAGGTTTTACCTGCTTTTCCAGTTCAGATAAAATATCACTGACACGCAAGAGATTTGCTTTTTCCGCTTCCAGTTTTTTCTGCGCAGCATACTTTCTGCGTTTGAATTTCACGATACCTGCCGCTTCGTCAAAAAGTTCTCTTCTCTCTTCCGGTTTACCGCTTAAAATCTTATCAATCTGGCCCTGTCCGATAATGGAATAACCTTCCTTACCGATACCGGTATCATAAAAGAGCTCGTTTACATCTTTTAATCTGCAGGCAGAACCGTTAATCAGATATTCACTTTCTCCGGAACGGTAAATTCTTCTGGCAACGGTGACTTCATCATAGTCAATGGCCAACTGATGGTCTGAGTTGTCCAGCGTAATTGCCACATAAGCATAGCTTAAGGGTTTTCTGGTTTCTGTTCCCGAGAAAATAACATCCTGCATGGAAGCACCACGCAACTGCTTGATTCACTGCTCACCAAGTACCCAACGTACAGCATCGGCAACATTACTCTTACCGCTTCCGTTAGGTCCTACGATACCTGTGATACCATTGTGAAACTGGAATGTAATCTTATTTGCAAAAGATTTAAATCCGTATACTTCTATACTTTTTAAATACATGTAACTTTTCCTTCCCCGCCTGCTTCCTTAAAGCCAAGTAAAGCTTTGTAAGCGGCCTGCTGTTGGGCTGCTTTTTTGGTTCTTCCCTGTCCCTGTCCCAAAACAATTCCTTCCATCACTACCTGTACGGTATAGATTCTGTCATGCTCGGGACCTGTTTCATCAATAATTTCATAATGAAATTCTTTTTTCAGATTCTTTTGTATATGCTCCTGCAAATTGCTCTTGCTGTCATAGAACAACTGCTTATCTTCCAAATCCTTTAATATATACCGGTGTATGAACTGCTTTGCTTCTTCCATCCCGCCGTCCAGATATACAGCTCCGATAATGGCTTCCATCACATCCGCAATAATGGATGCTCTCTGTCTGCCACCGCAAAGTTCTTCTCCTTTACCAAGGCGCATAAACTTTTCAACCTCCAAATCCCTGGCGCACATCTCCAGGGACGGTTCACAAACCATGGCCGCACGGGTTTTTGTCAGTTCTCCTTCCGACTTATCGGGATACTCATGAAACAAAAACTCACTGGATACCAGCTCCAGTATGGCATCCCCCAAAAACTCCAGACGCTCATAATGCTTTTGTTTATTGATTTTCTGCTCATTACAAAAAGAACTGTGGGTAACCGCCTGTTTTAAAAGCGATTTATCTTTGAATATATAGTTGATTTTCTGTTCTAATACCTCTGTAGTATATTCCATACAATCGCTTATCCTTTCCATTTTACAAACGGTTTGCAATTTATCTCTAAAACAAAACAAAGTATTCCTGATACTGCACAGAGTAAGACCCCAAACAGTACACAGGAATACCGGATAATCTTATGGATAACCTTAGTTGTTTACAGCCGCTTTAATCATTTCAACAGCTTCTTCCACAGTTGAAATCTTTTCTGCCTTTTCAGCAGGAATTTCGATATCAAATTCCTCTTCAATACCCATGATAATCTGGAATACATCCAAAGAATCCGCACCTAAATCATCCGTAAAGGTTGACTCTAAAGAGATTTCCTCAGGATCCACATTTAATACTTCCGCAATCACTTTTTTCAGCTTTTCAAATTCCATTTTTAAAACCCTCTTTTCTTAATCTTCTAAAGTAATTTTTTCTTTTATTTTATCATTAATCTTCTGTTCTTTAAATG
The DNA here is from genome assembly GCA_045580245.1 of Lachnospiraceae bacterium. Taxonomy (GTDB): domain Bacteria; phylum Bacillota; class Clostridia; order Lachnospirales; family Lachnospiraceae; genus Acetatifactor. The sequence goes on along the minus strand of JAZNNL010000054.1, from coordinate 3,131 downwards.
TGACACATTGCAGAACGGAATTTTTGATTTCTACTGCATTAGAGCTGCCGTGACTTTTCACAACCAGTCCGTTTAAACCAAGCATCGGCGCACCGCCATACTGCTCTAAATCAAATGCCTTTAAGGTCTGCTTTAACGCAGGTTTTACCAAAAGCGCACCGATTTTACTGCGAAGGGAAGTCATCATGCCGGCTTTTACCTTCTTAATCAGAGTTGCACCTACGCCTTCGTATAATTTAAGCACTACGTTACCAACAAAGGCTTCACAAACAATAACGTCTGCCACACCTGCAGGAATGTCTCTTGCTTCCACACTGCCGATAAAGTTAATTTCGGGACAGTTCTTTAAAAGAGGAAACGTTTCCTTTACAAGCGCATTACCCTTTTCTTCTTCCGCACCATTATTTACAATACCCACTCTGGGGTTTTTGATACCCATAACGCTTTCCATGTATACGGAACCCATTTTTGCAAACTGTACCAGGTGGGAAGGTCTTGCATCCACGTTAGCACCACAGTCTACCAACAGGGAAACACCGTTTTCTGTAGGGATAAGGGGCGCCAAAGGAGGTCTTTCCACTCCTTTAATACGTCCTACGATAACCTGACCGCCTACCAAAACTGCACCTGTGGAACCGGCTGATACAAATGCATCACAAGTTCCTTCTTTTACCATATACATAGCTTTTACAATGGAAGAATCCTTTTTACGACGGATAGCCATTACAGGAGGTTCAGCCGTTTCAATTACTTCTTCTGCATGTACGATTTCCACACGGGCAGCATCAAACGTATACTTCTTTAATTCTTCCTTGATAACCTCTTCACGTCCTACCAAAAAAATCTTGACACGTTCCTCTGCATTTAATGCATCAATGGCACCTTTGATAATCTCAACCGGTGCATTGTCACCACCCATGGCATCTACCGCTACATTTACCATATCTGCCATTTTTCTTCCTTTCATAGCACTGTGGCTATATCTTATAAATTATATTACTCTTTGACCATTTTCGACAAAATATGTCTCAGATAATCAGTTCCATTTTACTATACTAAACGAATATACAAAAATCAAGTCAAAACGAAAAAATATGCAATCAGATATAATAACAACAAATGGGCAGGATAAAAAACATAAAAGAAATACTTCATTTTCCATCCGCGCTTTCCATTATAGAAAGCTACCGGTACAAAAGCAAAGGAAGCAGGCAGTTCCCACATAAAAGCTACCGCTCCGGCAAAAGCCTGTATCATCCGGTTTTGTCTGAACAGATAAATGACCATAATACAAATCACACCCAGTCCTGCATAATCGGTATATAAAAACTCTGCCACAAAATATCCCAAAAGTATCACAGGAATTTTTAAAAGCATTTGCAATCCTGCATGCAAAGACACTCTATCCTCTACCTGCTTACATCCCCACATGGTAATAAGTCCTATTAACAGGGTAAAAAACACATTCTGGTAAGTTGAAAAAAATACGCTTCCGGAAAACGCTAAATTAAAGGGTATTTCTGAAATAAGTGCAAAAACTAACAATCTGCATGCATATTTGCCAAAATGCTTCGTATGCTGAAATCCTTCCACCAAAAGAAAACAAAAGAGGGGAAAGCCCAGTCTGCCGATACTGCGAAGTATTCTGTCTAATATGTATATTTGCTCGTAGGTATACACGCCGGTATTGCGGGTAAGTAACATCCGCTCTACAATAACCGCACCGATATGGTCGATAAACATGGTTACAATGGCAATCATTTTAAGTGTGCTGCCTGATAATCCTTTATTTTCCTGCATGACATTCTCCTGTTAATTTCCTATATTAAACGCATACGCTTTCGGCTTTCTTTTGTCGGTTGTGTCCGTTCACCTGCATCAATCCCCTGCAGAATCAAAAAGGCTTCCCCTGCGGGAAGCCCTTCCTTCTTTTTCTTAGTCCTGTGCAATGATTTCTTTTTTATTGTAAGAACCACAAGCCTTGCATACTCTGTGAGGCATCATTAATTCACCGCACTTGCTACACTTCACTAATGCAGGAGCACTCATTTTCCAGTTTGCTCTTCTCTTATCTCTTCTACCTTTAGAAGACTTATTCTTAGGACAAATAGACATATCGTTACACCTCCTTATTTGCGTTAAAGATATCTTGTAATACCGCCATGCGGGGATCCGGCACGAATGTATCGCATCCACATTCCCCTTCATTCAGGTCTTTGCCACACTTCTTACAAATTCCCTTGCAATCCGGCTTACAAAGTACCTTCTCAGGCTGGTTCATTAACAGCTCGTTGTATACCAGTACTTCTATGTTTAACTGATAGCCCTCCATCAATCCGGTATCACTATCATCTGCAATCTCACTGTCCATTACATCCGGTGAAAATACATCTCTTACAAAATCCAGTGTAATATCCACCGGCATTTCTTTCAGACAACGGTCACAACACATTACCTGAGTTATTTCTGCATGTCCTTTGATTTCCGCACAGCCCGACTTCACATTACGCATCTCCAAATGCAGAGGAGATTTCTTCGTAATGAAAAAGCGTCCCATGCGACTCTCGAATGCTTCCATTTCAATCGCAATGTCTTCAGACCTTGTTTTCTCTTCAGATGTTAATACGTCAGTTAAATTCAATAACATATCTGCTCCTGGCGAAAGCACATAAATACATACTTTCGTTTTTCACACACTGATTTATTATACATATACCCGACAACTTTGTCAACCACATATTTTTTATTTTCTGCAGTTACTATTTTTATATTGATTCGTTCCGCCATTCTTCAGGAAATTTACTGTTTCTGATAAGTTTCTTTTGCTTTTTTATATCAGATGCTATATACTAAAGGTAACTTATATTATACAAAGGAGGTTTTTACCAATGGAGAAGTTATTACCTTTTTTCCCGTTAAATGCAAAAGTAAAGAAGAATGATGTTGTAAGTTTGATTATTGTAATCGCAATTTACATCGTTGTTGCAGCTGTATTAGGCTTTATCATCGGACTTATCAGCTCTATTCCTGTAGTAGGCCTTATCGGAAGCATCTTAAGCCTTTTAGTTTGGATTTACGAAGTAGTTGGTATCGTACTTGCTATTGTTACTTTTGTAAAATAGTTTTTTTGC
>JAZNNL010000053.1:0-15944 GCA_045580245.1 Lachnospiraceae bacterium | reverse complement strand
GTATCCCGATGTAAACGCGACAACAGAATTTACCGGTTCCGGCGCAGGTATTGAAGCAGTTATTGCCGGAAATGTAGATATTGGAAATTCTTCCAGAAACTTAAAAGAGGAAGAGTTGGCAAACGGTGCAGTGGAAAACATTGTGGCAATTGACGGAATTGCCGTGGTAACAGATCCTGCAAACACTGTAATGAATCTGACAAAGGAGCAGTTAATCGGTATTTATACCGGTGAAATCAGCAACTGGAGCGAATTAGGTGGTTCAGATACCCCAATTGTAGTTATCGGCAGAGAAGCCGGTTCCGGTACGAGAGGTGCCTTTGAGGAACTGCTGGATGTGGAAGACGCCTGTGCATATGCAAATGAACTGGATTCTACAGGTGCGGTGATGGCAAAAGTAGCTACAACTCCCGGAGCAATCGGATATGTATCCCTGGATGTATTGAATGACAGTGTAAAAGCACTGGCATTAGACGGGGTGGAGCCTACCGCAGAAACTATCAGAAGCGGAAACTATTTCTTAAGCAGACCTTTTGTAATGGCTACCAACGGTGAAATTGCCGGACAGAGTGAATTGGTACAGGCATGGTTTTCCTACGTATACAGTGAGGAAGGACAAAACGTTGTATCTTTGGTAGGACTGATTCCCGTAGAATAGAATTCTACTGACAAAACGATTACCTGTATCAGGAGAATAAAAAATGCAGAATCTGAAACATAATACGATTATCAGTCATAAAAAGCACAGAACTTTAACGGAACAAGTAGCTCATATTGTGTTTACCATATGTGCTTTCTGTGCAATCTTAGCAGTGCTTTCCATCACGGTATATATGATAATAAACGGCGTACCGGCATTGGTTACGGTAGGGATAAAAGAAATATTGTTTTCCACTATGTGGGCACCTACTGCCACAGAACCCCAATATGGTATTTTGCATGTCATACTGACTTCCGTGGTGGGTACGGGACTGGCAGTCTTACTGGGAGTGCCTGTGGGTGTTTTTACGGCAGTGTTTCTGGCAGAAGTAGCACCCAAAAGGGTAGCAGAAGTGATTCGTGCTGCGGTAGAACTTTTGGCTGGGATTCCTTCTGTTGTGTATGGGCTTCTGGGAATCTATCTGTTAGGACCTGCCATGTATAAGCTGGAACTGTTTTTATTTGAGGGCAGTACCACACATCAGTTTACGGGTGGTGCAAATCTGTTGGCAGCAGTTTTCGTGTTGGCAATTATGATACTGCCTACTGTCATCAATATCAGTACCTCTGCATTAAAAGCGGTACCGGGTCAGATGAAAGCAGCATCATTGGCAGTAGGTGCCTCCCAGATACAAACAATTTTTAAAGTGATGATTCCCGCAGCCAAATCAGGCATTATTTCTGCTGTGATACTGGGGGTAGGACGTGCCATTGGGGAAGCCATGGCAATCACTTTGGTGTCCGGAAGCAGTGTAAATCTGCCTCTGCCTTTTAACTCCGTGCGGTTTTTGACAACTGCGATTGTGGCAGAAATGGGCTATGCGGGCGGTACACACAGACAGGTATTGTTTACCATCGGTTTGGTTTTGTTTGCCTTTGTAATGTTGATTAATGTGACTATGACGAAATTGTTGAAAAGCAAGGAGGGTGTGGATTGATGCAGACCCTGATGCAAAAAAAGAGAAGAATAGGCGATACCGTATTATTAGGACTGATTTATTTGTCCGCTGGTTTTGCCATTGCTTTATTGGTTGGTATTATTTCTTATGTGTTTTATAAAGGGTTACATACTGTAAATTGGACTTTTTTAACCACCGTTACTAGTGTATTGAAAGGAACGGTGGGGATTGCAGGCAATATTGTAAATACCTTATATCTGATAGGGGTGACTTTACTTATTGCCACACCCATAGGCGTAGGGAGTGCCATTTATCTGAATGAATATGCAAAGCCCGGAAAACTGGTATCCGCCATAGAATTTACTACGGAGACGCTGGCCGGCATTCCCTCTATTATCTTTGGTCTGTTCGGTATGGTGTTTTTCGGCAATACACTGGGACTTAAAACTTCAATATTGACCGGAGCGTTAACCTTAACGATTATGATTTTACCGTTAATCACCAGAAATACCCAGGAGGCATTAAAGACAGTTCCCGACAGCTACAGAAGCGGTGCACTGGGGATTGGTGCAACTAAGTGGTATATGATAAGAACCGTGCTTTTACCTTCCGCAATGCCCGGGATTCTTACAGGAATTTTACTGGCTATCGGCAGAATCGTAGGAGAATCGGCGGCACTTCTGTTTACGGCGGGAAGCGGAAGAACTTTGCCCAAAGCCGGTTTGGAAGGATTTTTCAGGAAGTTTACGGAGTCCAGCGGTTCTTTGACGATTGAATTGTATTTACAGATGCAGAACGGTAAGTATGAAATTGCATTTGGTATTGCCTGCGTTTTATTAGTGATTGTGTTGGAAATAAATCTTTTTGCAAAATGGATTACCAAAAGATTGGAGATGAAATATGGCAGATAAAATCATTGTAAAGGATTTAAACCTCTATTACGGGGAAAATCATGCTTTGAAAAATGTAAATATGCATATCAGGGAGCATGCGGTCACTGCATTTATAGGACCCTCCGGATGTGGAAAATCCACCTTTTTAAAGTGTATGAACCGCATGAATGATTTGGTGGATATTGCGAAAGTAACCGGTTCTGTTTATTTGGACGGAGAGGATATTTATCATCCGAAAGTGGATACCACTTTACTTAGAAAAAAAGTAGGTATGGTATTCCAGCAGCCCAATCCGTTTCCTATGAGTATTTATGATAATATTGCATACGGTCCCAGAATCCATGGGATTAAGAATAAGACCAGACTGGATGAAATCGTGGAAGCCTCTTTAAAGGATGCTGCCATTTTTGACGAAGTAAAGGACCGGTTAAAAACATCTGCCCTTGGGCTTTCCGGCGGTCAGCAGCAAAGACTTTGTATTGCAAGGGCACTGGCAGTGGAGCCGGAGGTATTGCTGATGGATGAACCTACCTCAGCCCTAGACCCTATTTCCACTTTGAAAGTGGAGGAACTGATGGAAGAATTAAAGCAAAAATATACGGTGGTAGTGGTGACCCACAATATGCAACAGGCAGCCAGGGTATCCGATGATACGGCATTTTTCCTGGTAGGGGAAGTGATTGAAAAGGACAGTACCAAAAATGTATTTTCACGACCCAAAGACAAGCGGACGGAAGACTATATTACGGGACGTTTTGGTTAAAAGCGGATGATTGTCAGAATAAGCAGTCAGCATTTAGATGCAGATAGAAAAGGAGAGACATAGAATGGCACCCAGAGTTTCTTTTGAACATGAACTGGAAGAATTAAAGAAAAGTGTAACGGCAATGGGAGAATTGATTGAACAGGTATATTCCAAACTGTTTCTGGTACTGGAAAGTAAAGATGCGGAAGCAATGGAAAGTATTATTGAAAACGACCGCATTATTAATGATATGCAACATAGTATTGAGGCGAAATGTCTGACGCTGTTGACCAGGCAGCAGCCTGTGGCAAGGGATTTGCGTGTGGTATCTGCGGCATTAAAGGTCGTGACAGATGTGGAAAGAATCGGAGATCATGTATCGGATATGGCTGAGTTATTTCTTAGAATGCAGTTACCTGATTTGGAAGCCTTTTCAGAAAGTCTCCCTAAAATGATTTTGGCAACCAAGGAAATTGTCTGGGAAGCGGTAGCTGCGTTTGTGGAAGGGGATATGGAGGAAGCAAACAAAGTGATTGCCTATGATGATGTGATAGATGATTACTTTAATCAGGTGAAAGAAGATTTGATTATGGATTTAAAAGAAGGGAAAGAAAATCCGGATAATTGTATTGATGTACTGATGATTGCCAAGTATCTTGAGAGAATTGGCGACCATGCGGTAAATATCGGTGAATGGGCTATTTTTCAAAAAACAGGGGATATTGATGATGTAAGACTATTGTAATCCAAAGGCATATGTCGGAGTTTTTGGATTACATAAGTGAAAATGACTTCACTTGTTCGTCAAAATTTTACATAGATTTTACTTAATACATTGCTATTTTTTACTTATGTGTAGTAAAATGGTATTCGTGAGAAAATTTTGTAATGAACAAGTGAGGATGAAACAATGACTATTTTTAATGTACTTAGCATGATTGGCGGACTTGCCCTGTTTTTGTATGGTATGCATATGTTGGGAGATGGTCTGGCTAAGGCATCCGGCGGACGTTTGGAGAGTATTCTGGAAAAACTGACCAAAAACCCGGTGATAGCAGTATTGGTAGGTGCCGGTGTTACGGCAGTAATCCAGTCATCATCGGCAACTACGGTTATGGTGGTAGGCTTTGTAAATTCCGGTATTATGAAATTAGAGCAGGCAGTCAATGTAATTATTGGTGCGAATGTAGGTACTACTATTACTGCCTGGATTTTGAGTTTATCCGGTATTGAAAGCAGTAATTTTGTTATCCAGTTATTTAAACCCTCTTCTTTTTCCCCGATTTTGGCAATTATCGGGGTATGCCTGATTACATTTACAAAGAAAGAAAAGAAGCAGGACATCGGTACGATTTTAGCAGGCTTTGCCATTTTGATGATTGGTATGGATACCATGAGCGGTGCAGTCAAACCGCTTGCAAATGTACCTGAATTCGGAGAAATACTGACTATGTTCTCTAATCCTATTTTAGGTATGTTAGCAGGTTTGATTCTGACAGCAATTATTCAGAGTTCCTCTGCATCTGTAGGTATTTTGCAGGCTCTTTGTAAAACCGGTGCAGTAAGCTATGCAACGGCTATTCCTGTTATCATGGGACAGAATATCGGTACATGTGTTACCGCTTTGATTTCCAGTATCGGTGCAAGCAAGGATGCAAAGAGAGCTGCATTGTTGCATTTGTATTATAATATTATGAAAACCTCTTTGTTTATGGTAGTATTCTATGCCATTGACTATTTTGTAAACTTTGCATTTATGGAAACTTCTATTTCTGCTTTGGGTGTAGCAGTAGTACATTCCCTGTTTAATATTGCGGCATGTATTGTATTATTGCCTTTCTCCAAATTCCTTGTAAAGATGGTCTATGTGACAGTACCGGACAAGGAAAAAGATGTAGCACTGACTCCCGAAGAAGAAGAATTACGTGTTTTGGATGCACGTTTTCTGGATACACCCGGTATTGCAATTGAACAGAGTAAGAATGTTGCGGTTACCATGGCACAGTATGCACAGAAATCCATTATGCTGGCAATTGATTTGTTGAAAAATTATGACAAAGAAAAAGCAGCAGAGGTTGTAAAACTGGAATCCCAGGTGGATAAGTTTGAAGATGAACTGGGCACTTATCTTGTAAAACTGAGCAGCCGTGATTTGTCTGAAAGAGAAAGTCATATGTTATCCATGTTATTGCATGGCATCGGTGACTTTGAAAGAATTTCCGACCACGCGTTAAACATTAAGGAAGCTGCGGATGAAATGGCGGAAAAGGGTATGCAGTTCTCAGATAAAGCAACGGAAGAATTGGAAGTGTTCAGTAACGCTGTTATGGAAATTTTAGAAACGGCAATTGCTGCATTTGAGAATGAAGACACCAAGATGGCTGAACTGGTAGAGCCTCTTGAGGAAGTGATTGACCAGATTAGCGATGAAGTAAAAGACAGACATATCAAACGTCTGCGTAAAGGCAAATGTACCATTGAACTTGGATTTGTCTTATCTGATATTACAACTAACTTGGAAAGAGTATCAGACCACTGTTCCAACGTTGCGGTATGTCTGTTACAGGTAAGGGAAGACAGCTACGAAACCCATGAATATCTGGATGCATTAAAAGAAAGCAACGATATTAACTTTAAGGGTAAGGTGCTGGCATACAAAGAGAAGTACATGTTACCTAAGTAATATGTTGTTCTGATGATTGGAAGGAGAATTCCATGCAGACAATCTATGTGGTAGAGGATGATAAAAACATCCGTGAGATAGAGAGCTTTGCACTAAAAAATGTAGGATACATGGTAGAAGATTTTGGTTGCGCCAAAGATTTTTATAACAGAATCGCAAACAAGATACCGGATTTGATTTTATTAGATGTTATGTTGCCGGATGAAGATGGCTTGGAGATTGTAAAAAAATTGCGTTCCAAGCCGGATACCAGACAGATTCCCATCATTATGGTGACAGCAAAAACCACGGAAATGGATAAGGTGAAGGGATTGGACATCGGTGCGGATGACTATATGACCAAGCCCTTTGGGATTATGGAACTGATTTCCAGAGTGAAAGCATTGTTTCGAAGAAGCGGTGTGCTGGAAAACGAGGATAAGATACTTCGTATCGGTCAGGTAACATTGGATAGAGAAAAGCATACCGTTACCGTAAATGAGGAAGCTTGTGAACTGACTTATAAAGAATATGAATTACTGAAGCTTTTAATGAAGCATGCAGGTATGGTTACCACCAGAGAGGTGATTCTGGAGAGGGTATGGGGAACTGATTTTGAAGGGGAATCCCGTACGCTGGATATGCATATCAAGACGCTCAGGCAAAAGCTTAAAGAGGCAGGCAGTCTGATCAAGACGGTGCGTAACGTAGGATATATTATGTCGGATTCGGAGGCATAAATGAAAAAAAGGATAAACATACAATTAATGGCCATTGCAACAGTGGCCATTTTTGCCACCATGCTATTGATAAGTTATGTCTTTTATGACTTATATAAAGGACAAATTACGGATGATTTAAGAACTTACAGTGAGTTATTGGTAGAGGCAGACCTTCTTGAAAAAGTGGAAAAAGAAGAGTACCGGTTTTCTAAGGAATATATCCGTATTACGGTTATCGATACGGACGGAACGGTTTGTTATGATAATGTGGCAGACGTTTTGGAAATGGATAATCATCTGGACAGGCCGGAAGTGTCAGCGGCATTGAATAATGGCGAAGGAGATGTGGTGCGCCGCTCTGAAACACTGGAAAAGAGCACCTTTTATTATGCAAGACTGCTGGAAGACGGCAGGGTATTACGACTTGCAAGGGAAGCAGACAGTATCTGGAGCCTGTATTATAATGCATTGCCCTTTATGGGAGGCATGGTGCTTTTACTGCTTGCAATTTGTGCCGTTGTATCCCACTATTTAACAAAAAGTTTAGTGAAACCGATAGAGCAGCTGGCGGAGAATCTGGATAACACATCAGAAATTGCTTCCTATGAAGAATTGCAACCCTTTATCAGTATGATTCGGACCCAGCATGATAATATATTAAAAAGTGCAATGATCAGGCAGGAATTTACCGCCAATGTATCCCATGAGTTAAAAACACCCCTTACCTCCATATCCGGCTATGCTGAGTTAATAGAAAACGGAATGGCATCGGATGCGGACGTGATACATTTTGCAAAAGGAATTCATAAAAACAGCAACAGATTATTAACATTAATTAATGACATTATCCGGTTATCGGAATTGGACGGTACAGAAAAAGAAGTAGAATTTGAAAAAGTAAATCTGTACCTGATAGCACAAACCAGTCTGGATATGCTGCAGTTTATGGCACAAAAGCACAATGTATCTTTAGAACTTAAGGGGAAAGAGTGTTATGTCTGGGGAAACCGCCAGATGCTGGAAGAGTTAGTATACAATCTCTGTGATAATGCGATCCGCTATAATAACGATGGCGGAAGTGTAACGGTTCATTTGAAAGATGTACAAGAAACAATTGTAATGACTATTTCGGATACCGGAATCGGTATTCCCAAAGAAGCACAGGAGCGTGTTTTTGAGCGCTTTTACAGAGTAGACAAGAGCCGCTCCAAATCTACCGGCGGCACCGGTCTTGGTCTGGCAATTGTAAAACATATTATTGTGAAACTGCAGGCGGAAATAGCGATAGAAAGTGAAGTGGGAAAAGGAACGCAGATTAGTGTTACCTTTCATAAGAATATTGCGTAATAGTATACTATAGGAAGATGGTAATATTTGAGGCGGTTGCAAAGCAACCGCCTCATTGTATGGAATAAAAATTATTCTTCGTTGGTTTCGGATTCGCCTAAAGTATCATCTTCTGTAGCTACTTCCGGTAATGTCAACAGAACCTGCTCAATACGGTTTTGGTCAATGCCCTTTACCTGAAGGGCAGTGCCGTCTGATAAGGTAACGGATTCTTCGTCTTCCGGCAGGCGGTCTAACTGACCGATAATAATACCACCGATAGAATCATAGTCATCAGAATCCAGCTTGGTACCGATGGCATCATTGATATCCGAAAGATTCATGCTGGCTTCAATCAGATACGTGCGCTCATCCAACTGTTTTATCAGTTCTTTTTCGTCATCATCATACTCATCACGGATATCGCCCACCAGTTCTTCCAGTAAGTCTTCCAGAGTAATCATACCTACTGTAGAGCCGTATTCATTCAATACGAAAGCCACATTCATGGATTTTTCACGCATCTCCAAAAGTAAATCAGCCGTCTTTTTGTATTCATATGTATAATAAGCTTCACGGGTCAGTGCTTCCAAAGAGAAGTTTTCAGCAGTAAGAGAGCCGTTGCTTCTTGCAAGGAAGAAGTCCTTGATATTGATAAAGCCCTGCATATTGTCTTTTTCTTCATTGTAAACCGGAATACGGGTATACATATATTCCTGGAAAATGCTAATCAGTTCATCGTAAGTACCTTCTGTACTGATGGTTACCATGTTTACGCGGGGAATCATGATGTCTCTTGCACAGGTATCGGAAAATTCAAAAATATTATATATGAGTTCCCGTTCTTCGGATTCGATTTCACCGTCTTCGTGGCTGACATCTACGTATGTTTTTAATTCGCTTTCTGTTATGGTATCGTTCTTTTTGTTAGGGTCAATACGTATGAGACGCAGAATACCGTTTGCGATTTTATCTATAATAAAAATAACCGGAGTCAGTATTTTCATCAAAGCATAAATGACCGGTGCGTAAACTAAAGATATCTTTTCTGCATTCAGGTTAGCCCAGGTTTTGGGAACAATTTCACCTATAAGTAACACGACAATCGTTAAAATACCGGTTGCAACACCTACATATGCACTGTAACCTAAATTGATTACAAATGTGGTAGCGAGGGAAGATGCGCTTAAGTTTACGATATTGTTACCAATTAAAATGGCAGAGAGCATCTTGCTGTAGCGTTCCAGTATTTTGTTTACTGTTTTTGCCTTTTTGTTGCCTTCTTCTTCCAAAGTGCGCATCTTTACACGGTTTACGGTAGAAAACGCCGTTTCTGCGGAAGAAAAGAATGCAGACAGAATAATCAGTATGAATAAAACAATCAGTTGTATGACACCAGAGGTATCCAAAAAAACCACTCCTTTGTATAATATATTTTTTGCACTTGTTTTTATGCAGTTATAGCAAATATTACAATAAGTATGATGCGATTGTCAAGTTATGGGCTCTTATTACATATAATTTTACAGGAAGTTTATCTTTTAAGGAAGAAGAAACAAATAAAGGAGGATATGATGGAAAGAGCAAGAGACATAATGAAAAGAGAAGAAGGAGGATTGCCCTTACTGTTTTTGTTAAAAACGCTATTGATTGCTTACATATTAACCGGTGCATTGTTATTGTTACTGGCATTGTTTGTATACCGGTTTCGTTTATCTGAAAAAACAGTATCTCTGGTGATTATCGGTATTTATATCGCAACCACATTTTTGGCAGGCTTTACGACAGGTAAAAAGTTAAAAACTAAAAAATTCCTGTGGGGACTACTGATAGGATTTGCCTATTTCGTTGTATTGGCCATTCTATCGTTAATAGTAAACCATTCCATGGGAGATATGGGTTCTAATGTTTTTTCAGTGTTAGTGATGTGCGCCGGTAGTGGCATGCTAGGCGGGATGGTAAGTTAGAAAAACTGCCGGGCAGGAATAGGTGATGCAAACAGCTTCTCTTAGCAGACCGTGATAAAACGCCGGTACTTAGATACCGTATTTGGGTATCTTATGTACCGCTGCGTTTTATGTCGAGCGAAAGCGTGTCTGCGTGAGAACTGTTTGCATCACCTATTCCTGCCCGGCAGTTTTCTGAGAGGAATTGTAAGAAAATATAAAAAACCCTTTTACAAATAGGAAATTTATGTTATACTACACACGTATTAGTATTTAAGGTTCTTATAACTTAAGGAGGCTACTATATCATGAAACATATTAAGACACTGAATACCAGAAACTTAAAGGAATCTATGAAAAAGGGCGGCTGCGGTGAGTGCCAGACTTCCTGCCAGTCAGCTTGTAAAACATCCTGTACCGTAGGCAACCAGAGTTGCGAAAAGATTAAATAATCTTTTACCTGACAAGATGTAATTACTTTGAAAGCAGCGATTTGCGTCGCTGCTTCATTTATGTATAAGGAGAGAAAAAAGTGATACACCAGTATAAAAACAACGGTTACAATATCGTATTGGACGTAAACAGCGGTTCCGTGCATGTTGTGGACGATATGGTCTATGACATGATTTCTTTGATTGAGCCTTTGGTAGAAGAAGGCATTACGGATTTGGATTTGATTAAAGCTGCAGTGATTAACTGTGTAAACCAGTCCTATCCGGAAGCTGAAGTGGCAGAAGCCGTAGAAGAAGTAATGGAACTTCATAAAGAAGGGCAGTTATTTGCTCCTGATATTTACGAAAATTATATTTTTGATTTTAAAAACAGACAGACGGTAGTAAAAGCCCTTTGTTTACATATTGCCCATGACTGTAATCTGGCATGTGAGTATTGCTTTGCGGAAGAAGGCGAATACCATGGCAGACGTGCTCTCATGAGCTTTGAAGTAGGTAAGAAAGCACTGGATTTTCTGGTAGCCAATTCCGGCAACCGTATTAATCTGGAAGTGGACTTTTTCGGCGGAGAGCCTACCATGAACTGGCAGGTGGTAAAAGATTTGGTAGAGTACGGAAGAAGCTTGGAAGAACCTCATAATAAGAAGTTCCGTTTTACCCTGACCACCAATGGTGTATTGTTAAATGACGATATTTTAGAATTTGCCAATAAAGAGATGTCTAATATCGTACTGAGTATTGACGGCCGTAAGGAAGTCAATGACAAAATGCGTCCTTTCCGTGGCGGACAGGGCAGCTACGATATGATTGTACCTAAATTCCAAAAGGTGGCTGAAAGCCGTGACCAGATGAATTACTATGTGCGCGGTACCTTTACGCACAACAATCTGGACTTTGCAGAAGATGTTTTACATCTGGCAGATTTAGGCTTTAAGCAGATTTCCGTGGAGCCTGTTGTGGCAAAGCCGGAAGACTGGTATTCCATAAAAGAAGAAGATATTCCTGTATTAAAAGAAGAATATGACAAGCTGGCTGCGGAAATGATTAAGCGAAGAAAAGCAGGCAACGGCTTTAATTTCTTCCACTTTATGATTGATTTGGAGGGCGGCCCTTGCGTGGCAAAACGTCTGTCCGGATGCGGTTCAGGTACAGAATACCTGGCAGTAACCCCCTGGGGTGATTTATATCCCTGCCACCAGTTTGTAGGGCAGGAAGATTTCCTGCTTGGTAATGTAGATGACGGTATTGTAAAAACAGAACTGAGAGACGAGTTTAAGTGTTGCAATGTATACGCAAAAGAAAAATGCAAAAAATGCTTTGCAAAATTCTATTGCAGTGGTGGCTGTGCAGCCAACTCATACAACTTCCACGGTAATATCAACGATGCCTATGATGTAGGATGTGAATTACAGCGTAAACGTATTGAATGTGCCATTATGATGAAGGCAGCTTTGGCGGAGATGGAGGAAGCTTAAGCATGAGCAAAAGCAAAGCAATTGCAATACTGTTAGCATTTTTTGTGGTGCTGGCAGGTGTTACTTATATTGATTTTTTCGGTATTGATGGTAAAGGAAGTGTATCTGCTTCAGATATTACGCTGGGTCTGGATTTGGCAGGCGGTGTCAGCATTACCTATCAGGTAGTGGGAGATGAAATCCCGGATGCTACAGATATGGATGATACCATAGCCAAGTTGCAGCAAAGAGTCTATACCTATAGCACAGAAGCACTGGTATATAAAGAAGGGGAAGACAGAATCAATATAGAGATTCCCGGTGTTAGTGATGCCAATGCCATTTTAGAGGAACTGGGCAGACCGGGCACCTTATATTTTATCAGTCAGACCGGCTCTGACGGGACACAAAACTACAGTGGCTATTACGGCATGGATGAAGCCGGAAATTATTACGAAGAATGGGTGTTAAATAAATCTATAGAAGAGTTGGAAGCAGATGGCTCCGTCGTACTTTACGGTACGGATATTCTGGATGCCCGTGCCATGAGCCTTACAGATAATACCACCGGTAATGGTCTGTTCGGAGTAGAATTACGCATGACGGATGAAGGAAAGGTGAAATTTGCCCAGGCAACTACCAGAGCAGCAGCTGCAAATGAAACCATTGCCATTTATTATGACGGCACTTTTTTAAGTGTACCGGGTGTAGAACAGGCGCTTGTGGACGGTGTTGCACAGATTACCGGTAATTTTACCTATGATAGGGCTGAAAAACTGGCTTCCCAGATTCGTATCGGTGGTCTGACACTGGAACTGGAAGAACTGCACTCCAAAGTAGTGGGAGCACAGCTTGGCTCTGAAGCCATTTCTACCAGTATCAAAGCCGGTGCAATCGGACTGGCAGTGATTGCCGTATTTATGATTGTTGTGTATTTTGTACCCGGCGTGGCAGCTACGTTGGCACTCCTTATGTATACTGCATTAATGGTGTTTTTATTAAACGGATTTGGACTTACACTGACCCTGCCCGGTATTGCAGGTATTATCCTTTCTATCGGTATGGCGGTGGATGCCAACGTGATTATCTTTGCCCGTATCAGGGAAGAACTGGCAACCGGAAAGACAGTAAGCTCCGCCATGAAAATTGGTTTTGATAAAGCAAAAACAGCCATTATCGACGGTAACGTAACCACTTTGATTGCGGCAATTGTACTGTGGGTACTGGGTTCCGGTTCCATTAGGGGATTTGCACAGACGCTGGTACTGGGTATTGCCTTGTCCATGTTTACCGCACTGCTTGTGACCAGATGGCTGTTGCAGGCATTGTATGCGTTAGGATTGCAGTCAGAAAAGTTTTATGGTGTGGCAAAAGAGAGAAAGACTTTTGATTTCATCGGAAAGAAGCACATTTTTGCAGTGATTTCTCTGGTAGTGATTATCGGTGGTTTTGTATTTATGGGCATCAACAAGACTTCCGGTGGAGCAGCACTAAACTATGGGCTTGACTTTGTGGGAGGAACGGCGACTTCTGTTACCTTCAACGAAGAGATGAGCCTTGCAGATATCGAAACTACGGTAATCCCCAAACTGGAAGAAATCAGTGGCAGTGCTGTACAACCCCAGCCTGTTCAGGGAACCAATGAAGTGGTATTTAAGAGTAATGAACTGACCCAGGAACAAAGAGAAGCAGTGGAAAACATGCTTTTAGCAGAATTCGGTGTATCCGGGGAACAGATTACGGTAGAAACCATCAGCTCTACCATTTCAGGAGAAATGAAGAGAGATACGATTTTAGCAGTATGTGTGGCTATTATCGGTATGCTTATCTATATCAGAATCCGCTTTAAGGATATCCGTTTTGGTGTTTCCAGTGTGGCGGCACTGTTACATGATGTATTGGTAGTACTGGCTTTTTATGCCATTGCAAAGGTTTCCGTGGGAAGTACCTTTATTGCCTGTATGCTTACCATTGTGGGGTATTCTATCAATGCAACCATCGTAATTTTTGACCGTGTGAGAGAAAACATCAATCCGCCGGCAAAAGAAGAGGAATCTGATAAAGAACGGGCAGAAAGACTGCGAAAAGCAAAAGCAGCGAAGGAAAACTTAAAGGAAGTGTTAAACGACAGCATTACCCAGACCCTTTCCAGAAGTATCTTTACTTCCCTGACCACCTTTATTATGGTAGCTGCACTTTATATCTTAGGTGTAACCGCAATCAGAGAATTTGCATTACCGTTGATGGTAGGTATTCTTTGCGGTACCTATTCCTCCATCTTTATTGCAGGAGGACTGTATTATATCCTGAGCAAAAAGTTTCCGGCAAAAAAGGAATCATAACTGACTTTGAAGCCGCTTAAGCGGCAGAAGGAAGACGAAATATGGAAAAATGGTTTGTTGCGGCGAAGAAGGCAGACTTTGACGCCTGGAGCAAAAAATTTAATATTACCCCTGTTACGGCAAGAATTATCCGTAACAGGGATATTTTTTCCGAAGAAGAAGTGGAAAAATATTTAAACGGTACCTTTCTTGATATGTATCCGCCGGAAGCCATGCTGGATATGGAGGATGCGGCAGCTATTATCGAAGAACAGTTGAAAAGTGGCAAAAAGATGCGTGTCATTGGAGATTATGATGTGGACGGGATCACAGCCTCCCATATCTTAACAAAGGGACTGCGCGCCTTATCTGCAGATGTGGATACGGTGATTCCACACCGTATGCAGGACGGTTACGGTTTAAATGACCGTTTGATAGAGCAGGCCTACGAGGACGGTATCCGCACCATTGTGACCTGTGATAACGGCATTGCGGCGGCACCCCAGATTGCACTGGCAGCGGAGAAAAAAATCACGGTGGTGGTAACGGACCATCACGAAGTACCGTATCATGAAGAGGATGGTGTCCGCACCGAAATTCTTCCCCCTGCTGCGGCGGTGGTGGATCCCAAAAGAGAAGATTGTACCTATCCCTTTAAAAATATTTGCGGGGCAGTGGTAGCCTATAAATTGATAGAACTGCTTTTGCGACGTTCAGAGTTGGAACCGGCAGAAAAACAGGCACTGTTGGATGAGTTTATTCAGCTGGCGGCAGTGGCTACCGTCTGTGATGTAATGGATTTGCTGGATGAGAACCGTATCATTGTAAAAGAAGGATTGAAGCGGATTCATCAAAATCCCTGCCTCGGATTAAAAGCATTGATAGAAGTAAACGGAATTGAACCTGGAAAACTGTCAGCCTATCATCTGGGATTTGTCATAGGTCCCTGTCTAAATGCCACAGGCAGACTGGATACCGCAACCCGTGCCTTAGAGCTTTTAGCAGCACCGGATGTCCGCAGTGCGGTTACCATTGCAGGGGAATTAAAAGAAATGAATGACAGCCGTAAAACCATGACCCTTATGGGGCTGGAGCAGGCTTCTAAATATGTGGAAGAACACCACATGGATGAGGACAAGGTGCTGGTAATATACTTACCGGACTGCCACGAAAGCCTTGCAGGCATTATTGCCGGACGTATCCGTGAAAAGTACGGAAAACCGGCTTTTGTCCTGACCAAAGGAGAAGAGGGCGTCAAAGGAAGTGGTCGTTCTATTGAAACCTATCATATGTACGACGCCATGACTTCCTGTAAGGAGTTGTTCACAAAATACGGCGGTCACAAAATGGCTGCAGGCCTTTCCATGGAAGAAGAAAATGTGCCCGTTTTGCGCCGCAGACTGAATGAAGCCTGTACCCTCACAGAAGAAGATTTTATTCCCAAAATCCATATTGACGTACCTATGCCGCTTGCTTATGCTACCAAAGAGCTGGCAGAAGAGTTGAGTGTCTTAGAGCCTTTCGGCACTGCAAACCCGAAGCCTCTCTTTGCCTGCAAAAACGTAAGCTTTTTAACCGGTAAGAAACTGGGCGCGAAAGGGAATTTTGCCAAGTACCGGGTACTGCATGAGAACAGGGAGTGCGAGGTGGTGTACTTTGGCGGACTGGACAAATTCCATGACTTTTTGGATGAAAAGTTCGGAGCGGGTGCGGCAGAGAAACTGTATCAGTACGGTAATCGATGTGGGTATGAGCTGTCTGTTACTTATCAGTTGGGACTGAATAGCTATATGGGGAAGACGGAAGTACAGGTTGTGATGCAGAA
>JAZNNL010000052.1:0-4286 GCA_045580245.1 Lachnospiraceae bacterium | reverse complement strand
ATATTGAACGGTCCCTAAAAGAGAAATTACATTGTGATGCGGTTATCCATATGGATCCGATTTGTGTCAATGACCCGGAAGTAAAAGAGCTGAAAACAAAAGTATCTTCCTATTTGCATTCTTTGGATGAGGCACTTTCCTTACATGATTTCCGTATTGTAAAAGGACCCACCCATACCAATATTATCTTTGATATATTAATGCCCTATAACTTTAAATATACTGATACGGAAATACAAAAGCTGGTTTCGGATTATATCAAATCTTTAAATGAAAGCTACTTTGCCGTAATCAATATTGATACCAAATACGCGTAACAGAAATTCAGGGATTGACAATTGCCAAAATGTGGCGTATGGTAAAAAGCAGTTGGTACAAATTCACAATTTAAATTTTAGAAAAGGAGGTAAATGACATGAATAACAAATTAAGAATCAACTACACATTACAAGCAACATATACTTTCATTTATGCAGTTACCTCAAAAGGACATAGCACTGTGTTACATTGATTGCTCTCGTTTGATTCCGGCATACCAAAATATTTTGAAGGAATCTTACCCTATCTTTTCAGAGAACAACTTATTTTGACACTATGGCCTGCGGTTTCTGCCGCAGGTCTTTTTTATTCCTTTTGAGGCTAGGAGGATTGACAACAATGTTAAAACTATCAAAACATATCAAACGACATTTGCCGGCTTATCTGTTAGCCATTTTCAGTCTGGTTACCTGTACCTCTCTGGATATGCTTTCTCCACAGCTGACAAAACAAATAATCGATGATGTCATCGGCAACGGCAATACTGCCGCACTGCCTCTTATATTGCTGGGAATTCTGGCAATCGGCGTGGGCCGCTTCATATTCGGTTATATCAAAGAATACACTTTCGATGTAACCGGTGCAAAAATTGCGGCATCCATGCGTAAAGACATTTTCAAACACATACAGGGGCTCTCTGCGGACTTTTTTGATAAAACCGGCACCGGAGAACTTATGAGCCGAATTAAAGACGATGTAGACCGTATCTGGGACGGTATGGGTTACGTGGGTATGCTAATTATCGAAGTGGTAGTCCATGTATCCATTATCCTGTTCTGCATGTTTACTTCCAACTGGAAACTGGCCATTATTCCTACCGTATGTATGCTGTTCTGTGCTGTCCTTGCCATTTATCTGGAGCGCAAACTGGATAAAGTATACGATGCCATCAGCGAAGAAAATGCAGAGTTAAATACTGTTGCGGAAGAAAATTTAACAGGCGTAAGAACTGTAAAAGCCTTTGCCCGGGAAAAACATGAAATTGGCAAATTTCTTTCACATAACAAGCGTTATTATGACTTGAACATGCAACAATCCAAGATTTTTGTAAAGTATCACCCTTTCTTTTCCCTGATTAGTAAGGTACTGCCTCTTTTGGTTTTATTAGTAGGCGGATACTTTTATATAACCGGTGGCATGGGGGAAGACGGTTTTACCCTTGGTGACTTAGGTGCTTTTGTGCAATACTCTACCAATATCGTATGGCCCATGGAAATGTTAGGCTGGCTTACCAACAGTTTTTCTGCCGCCATCGCATCCGGCAAGAAAATCAACAAGCTCTACGCCCAGACCTCTTCTATCAAAGAAGAAGCAAATCCTGTTATCCTTCCTGAAGTTACAGGTAGCTTTTCTTTTGAAAACGTAAGCTTCAAGCGTGAGGACAAAGAAATTCTTTCCGACATTTCTTTTGAGGTAAAAGCAGGCAATACCTTGGGCATTATGGGTGCTACCGGTTCCGGCAAAAGCACACTACTGTTTTTATTACAGCGACTCTATGATTGTACGGAAGGTAGCATCAAATTGGACGGTGTAGACATCCGTTCCCTCTCCCTAAAGCAGTTAAGGGAAAACATAGCACCTGTTATGCAAGACGTTTTCCTCTTTTCTGATACCATTGATGAAAACATCCGTCTGGGAAGAAAAGAAGAAACCAGCAGAGAAATGGTAGAAGAATCTGCATTCGCTGCTTCTGCCAGCAACTTTATCGGTCATCTGGAAGAAAGCTACGATACCGTTATCGGTGAAAGAGGCGTCGGTCTCTCCGGCGGACAAAAGCAACGTATCAGTATTGCCCGTGCTCTTTCCAAAAAGGCTCCCATACTGGTACTGGATGACTCCACTTCCGCGCTGGATATGGAAACAGAACACGAAATATTTAAAACCTTAAAGCAACTTGAAAACACAACAAAAATAGTGATTGCACACCGTATCAGTGCCGTCCGCAATGCCAACGAAATCCTTTTCTTAGAAAACGGTCGCATTGCAGAACGAGGCACCCACGAGGAACTGCTGGCACAAAAAGGCCTCTATTACGAAACCTATATGGCACAATACGGTGAATTTCTTATGGAAAAGGAGGCGTAATGTATGGCTTTCAACTCATATAAAGATGATGAGCAGACGGTAGAAACCGGGAAAGTGAAAACACTTCTCAGGCTTTTTTCCTACCTGCTCTCCTATAAAAAAGAAGTCATCGGTGTATTGTTTATTATGGCATACTGCGTAGTGGTTTCCCTGTTGAATCCCCTTATTATCGAGTCCGCCATTGACAACTATATCGAAAAAGGTAACTTGAAAGGACTAATTGCCTTAATTCTCTTTGCCATTGTCATAAATATAATCATGATTTTACTTGTGAAGCTTCGCATGTATATTATGGCAAAAGTATGTAACAGTGTACTGCTCACCATTCGTCAGGAGCTTTACACCCATATCCAGACGCTGGACTTTCACTTTTTTGACAGTCGTCCCACAGGTAAGATTCTCTCCCGTATCATCGGAGATATCAATTCCTTGAAGGATGTGTTAAACAACAGTGTTACCACTCTGATTCCCGACTTTATTACCATCTGTGCCGTTGTGGTGATTATGGTGATTAAAAGTCCCCTGTTGGCATTGGCAAGCCTTTCTACCCTGCCGGTACTGATTATCGGCCTTGGCTGCATCCAGATATTTTCACACAAGCGCTGGAGGCTCTTTCGTAAAAAGGCTTCTAACTTAAATGCCTTTATCCACGAAGACATCTCCGGTATCCGCGTGATTCAAAGCTTTGCTGCCGAAGAAGAAACCACAGAAACTTTCCACGAACTGATAAAGGAACATTTTAACGCTTTCCGCAGTGCAGTCCGTTTAAACGATGCCTTTGGTCCCATCATCGACATCTGCTGGGGTGTCAGCACCATTGCCCTCTTCTACGTAGGCATTATGGTACTGGGTATCGACAGTGTTTCTGCCGGACTTTTAATTGCTTTCGGGTATTACATCAATATGTTCTGGAGCCCCATTGCTAACTTGAGCAGCTTTTACAACCAGCTGATTACCAACGTAGCTGCGGCAGAACGTATCTTTGAAGTGCTGGATACTGATTCGGCAATCTCCGACAAAGAAGATGCCACCGAGCTTTCCGATATTACCGGACAGGTTACTTTTAAGGATGTAACCTTTGCCTATAGTGATGCTCCCGATATTAAAGTATTGGAAAACGTAAACTTTACCATTGCTCCCGGCGAAACCATCGCTTTGGTTGGCCCCACTGGCGCCGGTAAAACCACTATCGTAAACTTAATCAGCCGCTTCTACGACGCCACCGCAGGTGAAGTTCTAATCGACGGTACAAATGTCCGCGATGTTACCTTGGAAAGTCTCAGAAGTCGCATGGGTATTATGACGCAGGATAACTTCCTCTTCTCCGGCACCATCAAAGATAACATCCGTTATGGAAAATTAGACGCTACTGACGAAGAAATCACGAATGCTGCAAAAGCAGTAGGTGCCCACGATTTTATCATGAAAATGGAAAAAGGTTACGACACTGTTTTATCCGAGCGTGGAGGCGGACTCTCCATCGGTCAGAAACAGCTACTTGCCTTTGCCCGTACCTTTGTATCCATGCCCCGCATCCTGATACTAGACGAAGCAACCTCCAGCATCGATACCCAGACAGAGCTTTTGGTGCAAAAAGGTATCGAAACCCTGCTGTCCGGCCGTACCTCTTTTGTCATTGCCCACCGCCTTTCCACTATTCAGAAAGCGGACCGTATCTTTGTTATCGACGAAGGCGGCATTTTAGAACAAGGTACCGCAGCAGAGCTGATAGAAAAGAAAGGCGCTTACTACGATTTATATATGGCGCAGTTTGCGGTGTAGGAGGAACAAAATACAATGAAATATACGCTAAAAGAAGAACGCCTGACAGCGGATGAATATATTGAATTTCTGAAGCATACCGATTTAGGTTCACAATATCC
>JAZNNL010000051.1:0-2450 GCA_045580245.1 Lachnospiraceae bacterium | reverse complement strand
GATCGCGCATCTTGATATTTTCTTCTTTAATGCCCAGGCGAATCAGCCAATCATGACAGAAATTACGCCAATAGGTGAACCATTCCAAATCCGTGCCGGGCTTGCAGAAGAATTCAAGCTCCATCTGTTCGAACTCTCTGGTACGGAAAGTAAAGTTACCGGGAGTGATTTCGTTACGGAAGGACTTACCGATCTGACCGATACCGAAAGGCACTTTCTTACGGGAAGTTCTCTGTACGTTTTTAAAGTTTACGAAAATACCCTGTGCAGTTTCGGGTCTTAAGTATACGGTGTTTTTTGCATCTTCGGTTACACCCTGGAAAGTTTTAAACATCAGGTTGAACTGTCTGATATCGGTAAAGTTGTGCTTACCGCAGGTAGGACAGGGAATATTGTGCTCTTCCACAAAATTCTTCATCTGTTCCTGACTCCATGCGTCAACACTTTCAGTCAGTGCAATACCCTTTTCTTCGCAGAAATCTTCAATGAGCTTATCTGCACGGAATCTTTCATGACACTCTTTACAATCCATCAGAGGGTCAGAGAAGCCGCCCAAGTGACCGCTTGCTACCCAGGTCTGAGGGTTCATAAGGATGGCACAGTCCACACCTACGTTGTAAGGGTTTTCCTGTACAAACTTCTGCCACCATGCTCTCTTTACGTTGTTCTTTAATTCCACACCCAAGTTACCGTAGTCCCATGTATTGGCAAGGCCACCGTAAATTTCGGAGCCGGGATATACAAATCCTCTCGCTTTTGCTAATGCTACAATTTTCTCCATTGTCTTTTCCATCGTAAAAATCTCCTCCCTATTTGGTAATCACATAATATAAACCGTCTGTCTCTGCTGTAGTCCCCTCTGCATCAGGAAGATTGCTGACCGTGTATTTGTCAAAAAGCTCCACGTTGCCAAAGGTATACAAAATCTTCTTAGACAGTCTTACCGGTATTTTTTCGTTACTGATAAAAACATGTAAAGTATCCGCATCCTTGATTTCTGCAAGACTTACTGTCTTTCCGTCATCAGAGGTATCCGTAAAAGTCAGTGCCTCTAAATCGTAACCTGCTTCTTTTGCCTCTGTTACCGTACCGTAAAAAGTCTCTACGTTATTGAATCCTGCGTAGGTTTTCGCATCTGCAAACTGCATGGTAACCGTCAGTTTGTTGGCTTCAGTCTCTGACATCACAGAAGAAACAAGTGTAATACTGTCTGTTGCAGCATTCTCACTTTCATAAGCAGTAATTTCTTCCGAAATCATCGTTTCCAATCCTGCCACATCATAAACGGTTGTGTCAAAGTCCTCTATTATAGTATGAACTACCGCGCCGGACTCTTCTATCTGCAAATTGGTAACATCCAAAGGCTCTTTTGTACTACCGCATCCTGTAACGCCTGCGGCAATCATAACGGAAAGAATCCCGGCAAATAATCCGGCGTATCTTCTTTTCTGCATATTGTCCTCTCATTCTGCCAAAACGGCGCAAATTTCTGTACTTAAAAATGCCATCTCTATATTATAGCGGAGTTGCGGTATTTTTTCAACAAGGAGTTTTCTATTTTTCAAATACTGCCGTACCAAGCTCATAAGGATGGTCAATGAACAGTACATCCTTTGAGGGGCTCTTATACCGTAACAACATAAAAATAATCAGTAAATCTCCGCCACCGCCCAAAATCATCAAAATACCGATTGCCAATAATACACTTGAGCCGGTAAACACCGCTACCGCACAGGGAATAAAACCCAAAAGCAGTGTAGGCATCAGTGCACTCAATATGGACTGGTACTTTTTCATAGGTTCATTGCAACTGCAATAAGGCGTCAGATACGCAACAATAAACCCAAAAGAAATGGACTTCCAACCAGTCTTTGCAAAACATGACCAAGTTATACCATGAATCAGTTCATGTACCACAATCAGTACCACAAAGGCAAGTAGTACAATTGCCATATTCTTTCCTTCAAGGGTTATATACTCATTTCCTCTGACAAAATATAGGATTATAAATAAAATGATAAATGGCAGGGGCGCAATGATACCTAACACATTAGCCTTTGCCACACTCATTATCATATGATTGGGTCTGTACCCTTCTGCCAGCAGTTTTTCTGATAAGGCTTCAAATTCTGCTTTTCTTTTCAGTTCTGCTTTGCTGAGTTTGCGTTGTTTTTGGGTTTTGTCTTTCATGGGTGTTCTCCTTTTTATGTATCAACAATTAAATTTCTTTTAGGAAGTGCTTTCAAGAGGTAAAAATATAAAAACATTTTCAGTACAGTTATAAGATAAACTGGAATTTGCAACTCCTTTTAAACTTTATTCTCCTTATCCAACTCTTTATAAATTGTTTTATTAAGACGAGTAATACTTATAATGGTTCCCAGTATTCCCACACAAAAGAACATAGCTGCTATTCCTGATCCGCTACCGGAGCCAAAGAAACAACATAA
>JAZNNL010000050.1:0-2141 GCA_045580245.1 Lachnospiraceae bacterium | reverse complement strand
CTTTTCCTTTCGGGTACAATGCCTGCATCCCGTAACGCATCAGAATCTGTCAATATGGTATCCCCACAGACAAACAAATCAAATCTTTCTTCCAGCAAATCCAGCAAAAGATACTCTGTTCCTGCAGTAAGAGTATCAAATTCTGTTCTGAAGCTTTTATTCAGGTCAGCAAACAACGCCTCTTTCCTATATTGGTTTTCCATGGTAAACACCCTGTCCATTTCCTTGGCAGAGCTCATGAGTGCTGCAACCGAAGCATTGCTGTAATGAAAATTTCTGTGAAGTCCTGTTCCGCTCATCAAAAACTGTGATACAAGCCGCATATTGTAGGATCCCCATACCCCAACGCCAAAAGGCAGCTTCTTTCCACCATAATTAGGAGCATACTTAAACATAAGCGGGGATATTTCTTTTGTACCATACGCTTCCATGATTTTTTGACGGTTACGGTTGGGAAAAACGGATAACTTCACACAACCGTTAGCAGGAACCACTTTATCCAAACCAGATTCTACATACCACAAGCGGTCTTTTACTTCTGCAAAAACGGTTTCACCTTTTTTACTTAACGTCATCAATACCGATACGCCCAGTTCTTCATCAAATTCTGTATAGTATTTTCCTACCCCCCAGAAATCACCAATCAGAATATCCGCTGATGAGTAATCCAGACGGAACCGGCAGTTATAACAGGACGGACGCAGAATCAGATTATTAAAAAATGCTGCCATATAGGCACTTTCCTTTGCCGGAATCACTTCTGCCGTTCCATCTGCATAATCCAATTTCAAACGGTAATTCTTCCAGCCCCTATCCTGAAACCGAAACGCCAAATTACTGATTTTTTTGCCTTTTTCTGCTTCCAGTTCTTCCCTGTACTGTCTGAAAATCCCCGGTGACGGTACACCGTGGCACAATAATTCTACTGCAAGCAAATTGTCATATTCTTTTCCTAAATAGCTATTTAATCCTGCAATCTGACAGGGTGTACCCACATACAAGACCGGCCTGCTTTTTTCCAAATGTTGCTTACATTCCCTATAAGTGTCGCCGGTATCACTCTGCACATACTTAGAACCGTGAAAATCTCTGCATTCCTCTTCTGTTTGCGCACAAAAATGCCGCAGTTCCATATCTTCATCAAAACTGCAACCAAACACAACGCCTTCCCGTTTCAGTATATAATCTGCCAAAATACCGAACATACCACCGGAAGAGCTTCTTTTTAACAATGCTTCATCCTTACTGCTTGTTCCGTATACCTGCTCTCTGTAGGTTCGTACTTGCCTGTTTATCACCGGACACACCTTCTCACAGAGTCCGCAGTAGGCACACTTATCTTCATCAATAACAGGATACCGAAAACCTTCTGCATCTTCTTCCATGCGTACGCATGCTTTAGGACAAACCTGCATACAGGCTCCGCAACCGCAACATTCACGCTTTGACTTTAACCACTTCACTTTTAGCCCTCAATCGCCTCTTTTAAGTAGTTTAGGGAATTCTCTCTCTCTTTTTTCCAATTGGTACGAATCATTTCCCAATCTATATCCCAATTGATTTCCTGTTGGGAAACCGGTTTTTCCAAATATCTTTCTTCAATGCCCAGCGTACTGACCAAATCCTTCATACGTGCACTGTTTCCGCCTGTAGAATAAGTATAAAACGGCTTTTCAAATATCACCGAGAATACCGTACCGTGGTAGGAACAATTTATCACATATTCCGCATGATCCACCAACCACAAAAATTCCTGCGGCCCCTGATAATAGCAATGGGTAGCATTTTTATCAAATCTTTTCCTATAGTCACCGAAATAATTGTGTATCACAATCAGCCCTGTTTGCTCCGCAATCATTCGTGCCAGCTTGCAGGCTTCATTTTCCTGCTCTTTGCAGAAAGGATACCCCAAACCATACATAAAGACGTATTTTTGTTTTGCAATACTTTTGGGCTTACGTTCCAAAGTACGCCAATACTCTGCACTAAGAAGCATGGTGGGGTCCAGACATACGTTTACGTTTTTATTTACCAGTTCCTGTATTGCTGCCCGGGCACTCTTTTCTCTGATGGAAACCGCATCCAGACCGCCCAAATACTTTTGAAACCACGCTTTTTCATCTTCTTCAAAAGTGCTGTGT
>JAZNNL010000049.1:0-2043 GCA_045580245.1 Lachnospiraceae bacterium | reverse complement strand
GAAAGAAGCAGGCGATTTTAAAAAGAGCATTAAGCGTTCTGACAATCCGGATGTACTTTATGGCAGGGATTTTGAAGAAGAAGCCATGAAGATAGAAGACATTGTGGGTGAAGTGGGTGAAGTGGTTATCCGCGGTAAGATTATCGGATTTGATAAACGGGAAATCAAAAACGAAAAGACCATTTTGTTTTTTGATGTAACGGATTTTACCGATACGATGACAGTAAAGATATTTGTTGCCAATGAGCATGTAGCGGAGCTTTCAGACAGTCTGAAAAAGGGATCCTTTGTAAAAATCAAAGGTGTGGCAATGATGGATAAGTTTGACCATGAACTGACCATCGGTTCCATTGCAGGTATTAAGCGGATTCCTGATTTTACCACCTCCCGCATGGATACTTCTGTAAAGAAGCGTGTGGAATTACACTGCCATACCAAGATGAGTGATATGGACGGTGTTTCCGAAGCTAAGGATATCGTAAAGAGAGCTTATAAGTGGGGACACCCTGCCATTGCCATTACAGACCATGGTGTGGTGCAGGCCTTTACCGATGCAAACCATGCATGGGATGATTTATACGGAGATGAGAAGAAAAGGTGCAAGGCGAATGATGAGCCCGTACCTTCTAAAGAAGACTTTTTTAAGATTATTTACGGTGTAGAAGCTTATATTGTAGATGACTTAAAAGAAATTGTAACCGGTGATAAAGGACAGGGACTGGAAGAAACCTATGTGGTATTCGATATTGAAACCACCGGTTTTTCCCCGGTGAATAACCGTATCATTGAAATTGGCGCGGTAAAGGTAAAGGGAACGCAGATTATTGACAGGTATTCTACTTTTGTAAATCCGGACGTACCCATTCCTTTTGAAATTGAAAAGCTGACCGGTATTAATGATGCCATGGTAATGGATGCGCCTATGATAGAAGAGGTTCTGCCTCAGTTTATAGAGTTTTGTGAAGGATGCGTACTGGTAGCCCACAATGCGTCCTTTGATATGAGTTTTATTATTGAAAATTCAGCCAGACAGGGATTTGACACGGATTACACCTATCTGGATACCATGATTATTTCCCGTGTGCTTTTGCCCAGTCAGAATAAACATACATTGGATGCACTTTGTAAGGTATTTAATGTTTCTTTGGAAAACCATCATAGGGCAGTGGATGATGCAGAGGCAACGGCACATATTTTCCTTAAATTTTTGGATATGTTAAGGGAACAGAATATCCATACTTTGCAGGAGTTAAATACTTTTGCAAAACCTTCCAAGGAAAATATCAGCAGATTACATTCCTATCATTGTATTATTTTGGCAAAAAATGATATTGGCCGTATTAATTTGTACAGACTGGTTTCCATGTCCCACTTAGAGTATTTTAATCGTCAGCCCAAGATACCTAAGAGTGAGATTTTAAAAC
Organism: Lachnospiraceae bacterium; assembly: GCA_045580245.1. Classification (GTDB taxonomy): domain Bacteria; phylum Bacillota; class Clostridia; order Lachnospirales; family Lachnospiraceae; genus Acetatifactor. The sequence continues at coordinate 619 of JAZNNL010000049.1, read as the reverse complement.
ACCGCGACGGGTTAATTATCGGTAGTGCCTGTGAGGCGGGAGAGCTGTATCATGCCCTGTTGGAGGGCAGAGCAGATTCTGAAATTGCCAGAATTGTCAGCTTTTATGACTATCTGGAAATTCAGCCCTGTGGCAATAACCAGTTTATGATTGAGTCACCTAAGCACCCGGATATCAATTCCATAGAGGATATTCAGGAAATCAATAAAAAGATTGTGAAACTGGGGGAACAGTTTAATAAACCCGTGGTAGGTACCTGCGACGTCCATTTCTTAGACCCGGAAGACGAGGTTTACCGCCGCATTATTATGGCGGGTAAAGGCTTTGATGATGCAGATAATCAGGCGCCCCTTTATTTACGCACCACGGAAGAGATGTTAAAAGAATTTGAGTATCTTGGCAGTGACAAGGCGGAGGAAGTGGTTATTACCAATACCAATCTCATTGCGGATATGGTGGAAACCATTGCGCCGGTACGTCCCGATAAATGTGCACCGGTCATTCCGGACTCTGATAAAACACTGACAGATATCTGTTATAACAAAGCACATGAACTTTATGGAGAGGAACTTCCCCAGATTGTAAAGGACAGACTGGACAAGGAACTGCATTCCATTAT
>JAZNNL010000048.1:0-3329 GCA_045580245.1 Lachnospiraceae bacterium | reverse complement strand
CAATCAGGATAGGTCTGTCAGGTGTTACACCTACTGCCGCATTCATGTAGTTTGCCATGCTTTCATCATCATAAACCACTTCCATACCGCGTCCACCCAATACGTAGGAAGGAGATAATCCTAAGACTTCTCCGGTAGAACGCATCTCCGGTCCTAAAAGAGGATCTACTTCCTGGAACATATTGAAAGGAAATACTGCTTCTTTTACCCCATAGTAAGGAATATCCTGTTCCTTCAAGGTGGGGATGGGAGAAGGTTTTCCGGTTAATTCAGAGGTAATAATATCAGTGGCTAAAGGTACCATACGAATATTGCATACCTTGGATACCAAAGGCACGGTACGAGATGCTCTGGGGTTTGCTTCCAGAACGTATACTTTACCGTTTTCGATTGCGTACTGCATATTCATAAGGCCTTTAACATGCATTTCTTCTGCAATCTTACGGGTATATTCTTTGATGGTTGCCACATTCTCTTCTGTGATGTGTACGGAAGGAATGATACATGCGGAGTCACCGGAGTGAATACCTGCAAGCTCGATGTGCTCCATAACTGCGGGTACAAATGCGTGGGTACCGTCACTGATTGCATCTGCTTCACATTCCAGAGCATGATTTAAGAATCTGTCAATCAGGATAGGTCTGTCAGGTGTTACACCTACTGCCGCATTCATGTAGTTTGCCATGCTTTCATCATCATAAACCACTTCCATACCGCGTCCACCCAATACGTAGGAAGGACGAACCATTACGGGGTAGCCGATTCTGTTAGCAATTTCCACTGCTTCATCCACAGTTGTTGCCATACCGGACTCAGGCATGGGAATTTCCAGTTTTTCCATCATTTCACGGAACAGGTCTCTGTCTTCTGCCAGGTCGATAACGGAAGGAGCGGTACCTAAAATCTTCACACCGTTCTTTTCCAGTTCTGCAGCTAAGTTTAAAGGTGTCTGTCCGCCAAACTGTGCGATAACACCTAAACGCTTTTCTTTCTTGTAGATGCTTAATACATCTTCTAAGGTCAGAGGCTCGAAATAGAGCTTGTCAGAGGTATCGTAGTCTGTAGAAACCGTTTCAGGGTTACAGTTAACGATAATGGTTTCAAAGCCCAGCTTCTTCAGTGCCAGAGAAGCATGTACGCAACAATAGTCGAATTCGATACCCTGACCGATACGGTTAGGACCACCGCCTAAAATCATAATCTTAGGCTTTTCTTCGTTTACAGGGTTCTTGTCCTCTGCATTGTAGGTGGAGTAGTAGTAAGCACTGTCTTCGGTACCGCTTACGTGTACACCTTCCCATGCTTCTTCTACACCCAGAGCAATACGTTTGTTGCGGATATCTTCTTCTTTAATCTCTAACAACTGGCTTAAGTACTTATCGGAGAAACCGTTCTTCTTTGCAGAAATTAACATCTCATCAGGAAGCATATTGCCCTTGTGAGCAAGGATTGCTTCTTCTTCCTCTACCAGTTCCTTCATCTGTTCGATAAAGTATTTCTTAACCTTGGTAATTTCAAAAATTTCATCCACGGTTGCTCCTGCACGCAGTGCTTCGTACATCATGAAGTGACGTTCACTGGAAGGAGTAGCCAGTCTTCTAAGCAGTTCTTCTTTACTTAAGGTGTCGAAGTCTTTTGCATGACCCAAACCGTAACGGCCGGTTTCCAAAGAACGGATTGCTTTCTGGAAAGCTTCCTTGTAGGTCTTACCGATACTCATAACTTCGCCTACTGCGCGCATCTGGGTACCCAGCTTGTCCTGCACACCTTTGAACTTTTCAAATGCCCAGCGAGCAAACTTAATTACAATATAATCTCCGTCCGGTACATACTTATCCAATGTGCCGTATTTACCGCAGGGAATATCCTTTAAGGTTAAACCTGCTGCCAGCATAGCGGAAACCAATGCGATAGGGAAACCGGTTGCCTTACTTGCCAGTGCGGAAGAACGGGATGTACGGGGATTGATTTCAATAACAATAATACGGTCTGATACAGGGTCGTGTGCAAACTGTACGTTGGTACCACCGATAACCTGTACGGACTCAACAATTTTGTATGCCTGCTCCTGCAGTCTCTTCTGACATTCTTCAGAAATGGTTAACATCGGTGCAGAACAGAAGGAGTCACCGGTATGTACACCCAGAGGGTCGATATTTTCGATGAAACATACGGTAATCATGTTGCCGTCTGCATCACGTACAACTTCCAACTCTAATTCTTCCCAGCCAAGGATGGATTCTTCTACCAGAACCTGTCCTACAAGGCTGGCCTGTAAACCTCTTGCACAAACGGTCTGTAATTCTTCTTTATTATAAACCAGACCACCGCCTGCACCACCCATGGTGTATGCGGGACGAAGTACTACAGGGTATCCTAATTTGTCTGCAATTGCAAGTGCTTCATCAACGGAATACGCAACTTCACTGCGTGCCATTTCGATGCCCAGCTCATCCATAGTCTTTTTGAATTCGATACGGTCTTCACCACGTTCGATAGCGTCAACCTGCACACCGATAACTTTTACGTTGTATTTGTCTAAAATACCCGCCTGGTTTAATTCAGAACATAAATTAAGGCCGGACTGTCCACCCAGATTGGGCAACAGCGCATCCGGACGTTCTTTTGCAATAATCTGCTCCAGTCTTTCTACGTTTAAGGGTTCAATATATGTTACATCTGCTGTTTCAGGGTCAGTCATAATCGTAGCAGGATTAGAGTTTACCAGTACAATTTCGTAACCCAACTTGCGAAGCGCTTTACATGCCTGCGTTCCGGAGTAGTCAAATTCGCAAGCCTGTCCGATAATGATAGGCCCCGAACCAATAATTAATACTTTATGGATGTCTGTTCTTTTTGGCACAACGATTCCTCCTCAGCTCTTTAAAATTTATCTCATTAAGAGTTATTTTACCATTGTCTTATATGGGATGTCAATTTCAACAATGCTTTATCTTGATTTTTCTTTCGATTTTTTTCGATTTCTTTCACTGTAACCTGTTCTTATATCTTTTATTTCTCTTTTTCTTTCTTTAAAACCACTTTTTTTATCAGATTTGGATGCAAAATAGTCTCTACGGTTTCTCTCGCCTTCTTTCTTACGATACCCGTTTGTATTCCGCTCTCCTTCTCTTCTGCGTTCACCATTATGCGCACGCTCTTGTCCCCTGTCACGTCTTCCCTTTCTTTCCTTGCGCTCTGAACCGTCTCTGTGGCCTTGTTTCCGCCTTCCGGGCTCCTCTGCCACAATTTCCTGCAAATCCTCACCCACCTGCATTTTCACAAGTGCCGTTAAGATTTCCATAGGGTCTGCTTCCAGTTCTGCCAGC
>JAZNNL010000047.1:0-28277 GCA_045580245.1 Lachnospiraceae bacterium | reverse complement strand
ATTGTTGTGAGGAGAACGCTCTCCCATCAGATAAGGCAGGAAGTATACATGATTGTCACCCAGTTTGGAGATTTCTTCCTGTTCTTTTGCATAATCCCCGGTACCGACAATCTCATCCATCCACCATTTATTGCAGGATGCCGCACTGAGCATACAGCCCATCAAGTGGAAATTGCCGTCTGCATGGGCAAAAGAATGCAATGCATTATATTTGTCTACGCCAAAATGTTTGGAAGAAATAAAAATGGTTCCGCTGGTTCCCAGGGAAATATTGCAGCCCCCGTCTCCTACCGTACCGGTTCCCACAGCTGCTGCCGCATTGTCTCCGGCGCCCGCTGCCACCTTAACCGTCTCAGGAAGTCCCAGTTCCTTTGCAATGGCAGGTTTCAGGCAACCTACACAGGCATAGCTTTCATATACCTTTGCAAGCTGTTCCGGCTTCACGCCACAGATTTCACACATTTCCTTAGACCAGCGGCGGTTCTTCACATCAAACAACAGCATACCGGATGCATCTGATACATCTGTACAATGCACTCCCGTCAGCATATAAGCAATATAATCCTTGGGAAGCATAATTTTATCAATGCGGGCAAAATTCTCCGGTTCCTTGTTCTTTAGCCACAAAATTTTAGGTGCAGTAAAACCGGTAAAGGAAATATTCGCAGTATATTCGGACAACTTTTCCTTACCAATCACTTCATTCAAATAGTCGCACTCTTCCACTGTCCGTCCGTCATTCCATAACAGAGCGGGGCGAATCACTTTGTCATCCTTATCCAGTACAACAAGACCATGCATCTGGCCGCCGAAACTAAGGCCTGCCACCCGGCTTTTATCGGCATCTGCAAGTAATTCCTTCAGTCCTGCCATGGTCTGCTTAAACCAGTCTTCCGGTTTCTGCTCGGACCATCCGGGATTCGGAAAATACAAAGGATATTCCTTGGATACCGTATTCTGTATCTGTCCTTTTTCATCCATCAGCAGCAGTTTTACCGCAGATGTTCCCAAATCAATTCCGACATACAACATAGTTATACCTCCCATGTGTTCTGATTCTTGCATAAAGTGTCCACACACCCTATGCGCCCCTCTTGTGCACGAGCACGTCACTTATATGATACCGTTTGCGGAACCGAAAAGCAAGCAGGTGTTTCAATTTCTCTGTTTTACACAAATATATTATTTTTTCTCTTCCTGTTTTTCTTTTCTTTTCGTCATTTTCACAGTTTTCGTGCACAGGCACGTTTTTACCGCCCCGTAAATTGACTTCCCCCACCGGATGTGATAAGGTTGTGGATAAAGGAGCAGCAACTGTTACGCTTTGAACCGGGTGCTTCCGCAGCCGGCTCTGCCCTGAAAGGAGGATGTGCTTATGGCCACCATAAAGGAAATTGCCGAACTGGCCGGAGTATCAAGAGGCACTGTAGACCGTGTATTAAACCATCGCGGTTCTGTCAATCCGCATACTGCCGAAAAAGTATTAGAAATTGCCAAAGCCCTGGAATATAAGCCCAATCGTGCCGGCATGGTGCTTGCCGCCCAAAAAAAGAAATTGAAACTGGGCGTTATCTTATTTTCCATCGAGAATCCTTTCTTTGCAGACGTTCTGACCGGTGTACAAAAAAAAGCCGCGGAACTTTCCGGCTATAACTGTTGCGTGATTGTCAAGCAGGTCCGTTTCAACATCGAAGAACAATTGCAGGCCCTTGACGAATTAGAAGCCGAAGAGGTAAACGGTATCGCCATCGCTCCCTGTAACCACCGTTCTGTCAAAGAACGGATTAATCATTTGTTCGGAAAAGGAATTCCTGTTGTAACCTTTAATACAGATATCGAAGGCTCCAAACGAATTGCGTACGTCGGCAGTCATTATACCCGCGCAGGCGAAACCGCAGCGGGCTTAATGCACCTGATGACGACCGGTACCGTAAACGTAGGTATCATCAGCGGTTGTACGGATATTCTTTGTCACACGGAAAGAATCGCAGGCTTTCAGAAGACAATCCGTAATCAATATAAAAATATTCACATCGTGGAAACCGTGGAAAACAATGATGATGATATAGAAAGCTATGAAAAAACTGCAGACCTGTTAAAACGCCACCCCGAAATCAACGCTTTATTTTTTGTGGCAGGCGGCGTTTACGGCGGTTGCCGTGCCGTACTTGCAGCGGGACTTGACAAGTCTCTGCACATTCTGGCTTTCGACAACGTTCCCACCACCGGGGATCTCATAAAAGAAGGCGTGATTGCGGCAACCATATGCCAGCAACCCCGCCTGCAGGGCGAAAAGCCCTTAGATATTTTATTCGATTATCTTAGTACCGGTGAACCTCCTGTAACGGAATATCACTATGTGGCAGTGGATATCCGCATTAAAGAGAATCTATAAGCAATACTTCTGCCATATCTTTTAAAAGGCGCTCTGTTGTATCCAGTAATAACTCTGCGTCTTTTTCTACCAATCCGGTTTTATCGTACTTATAAGTAAAATACGGATTCCCGTAGGCGGTGAAAAACAGTTTATCTTTATACTTTTTCATCAAGCCCGGGATACCTGCCGGGTCAATGGCTGCATCAGGTCTGAATGTAAAAATAATCCTCTCGTTTTTCCCTTTAATCTCTGTCATATAAAGTGCATGGGCAGAAACCCTAATCAGGGCAATGCGTAACAGATTGTCTACAGAACGGGGAATCTCCCCAAAACGGTCTAACAACTCATCCTTCATATCATCCCGTTCCTTTTCATTTTCTATACTTGCAATCCGTTTGTAAATATCCAGTTTCTGCACTTCATTCACAATATATTCCGCCGGGATAAAGGCATCCACATCCATATCTACCACAGTAGTAAAATCTTCTAAAGTAGGGATTCCTTTTAAGGTCTTGACTGCTTCATTTAACATCTTACAGTACAAATCATATCCTACCGCTTCCATGTGTCCATGCTGCATTTTGCCTAACAGGTTTCCCGCACCGCGGATTTCCAGATCCCGCATGGCTATCTTAAAGCCACTTCCCAAATCCGTAAATTCTTTGATAGCTGCCAGACGCTTTTCGGCCACTTCTTTTAACATCTTATCTCTCTTATACATAAGGAATGCATAAGCGGTCCGATTGGAACGTCCCACACGTCCACGCAACTGGTAGAGCTGGGACAGACCCATATTGTCGGAGTCGTGGATAATAATCGTATTAACGTTGGAAATATCCAGGCCCGTTTCAATAATGGTGGTGGACACCAGCACATCAATTTCTCCGTTGATAAAATCATACATGATGCGCTCCAGTTCCTGCTCCTTCATCTGTCCGTGGGCAAAGGCCACCTCAGCCTCCGGCACCAGGTTCTGTACTGCCGCAGCCACATCTGCAATATTATTTACTCTGTTGTAAACATAGTAGACCTGACCGTCTCTGGAAAGTTCCCTGACAATGGCTTCTCTTACCATTTCTTCATTATATTCCATCACATAAGTCTGGATGGGCAGCCTGTCATTAGGCGCTTCCTCAAGTACACTCATATCCCGGATACCGATTAAGCTCATATGAAGGGTTCTGGGAATCGGGGTTGCCGTCAGGGTCAATACATCAATATTTTCCTTTAACTGTTTGATTTTTTCTTTATGTGTCACACCAAAGCGCTGTTCTTCATCAATAATCAAAAGTCCCAAATCCTTATATTCCACATCTTTGGAAAGCACTCTGTGGGTACCGATGACAATATCCACCATACCCTTTTTCAAATCGGTAATGGTCTTTTTCTGCTCTCCCGCACTCTTAAAACGGGACAACAAATCCACCCGCACGGGAAAATCTTTCATTCGCTGGGCAAAGGTATTGTAATGCTGCTGCGCTAAAATAGTGGTAGGCACCAGATATACCACCTGTTTCCCCTCCTGCACCGCTTTAAAAGCAGCGCGGATGGCAATTTCCGTTTTACCATAGCCTACGTCACCGCAGACAAGACGGTCCATGATTTTACGGCTTTCCATATCGGCTTTGGTGTCTGCAATGGCCTGCAACTGGTCTTCGGTTTCCTCAAAGGGAAACATCTCTTCAAATTCCTTCTGCCAAACCGTGTCAGGACCGTATTGGAAACCTTCGGACTGCTGGCGCAGGGCATATAGCTCTACCAAATCCTTTGCTACGGCATCCACCGCAGTACGTACTTTCGCTTTGGTCTTATTCCACTCCTGGCTGCCAAGCTTGTTTAATTTGGGAGTCTTGGCATCCGCAGAAGCATATTTTTGTATCACATCCAGACCGGTGGCAAGAATGTATAAATTTCCGCCGTCCCGGTACTCTATTTTCATGTAGTCCTTGACTACCTTTTCCACTTCTACTTTTTCAATTCCGCGATAAATACCGAGGCCGTGGCTTTCATGCACCACATAGTCCCCCACTTTTAATTCCGCAAAATCCTTTATTTTAGTACCCTCGTACTTGGGCTTTCTCTTTTTCTTCTTTTGTCCTGCTCCGAAAATATCACTTTCGGAAATCACTACAAATTTCAGCAGCGGATATTCAAAGCCCTTACCTACATGACCATAGCAGGTTAAAATTTCCCCGGGTTGCACTTCCCTTTCCGGATTCTGGGTAAAAACCGCAGAAAGCTCCTGCTCACGCAAATCCTCTGCCAGTCTGGCAGCCCTGGTTCTGGAACCGGATAAAAGGAGAACTCTGTAACCGTTTTTTTTGTATCGTTTCAAATCCTTCACCAGAGATTCAAAACTATTATTATAAGAAGAAATACTTCTTACCTGGATATCATAGCGGTGTTTTGCTTTCAGCAGCGGATTCTTTAAATCAATGGCTGAAAGGCTCACAAAAGACGTTTTCTGCATCATGGCAGAGACTTCTTCCATACCGTAAAGTACCTGCATCTGCCCCGGCAGAATGTATCCTTTTTCTGCACGATGGCTCATACTTTCCCTGAATTCGGTTTCCACAGCCTGCGCATGCTCCCTGATACGGGCAGGTTCATCCAAAAACAGGCAATGTCCCGCAGACAGAATCCCCAAAAGACTCTTTAACTCATCTTTCTTATAAAAATAACGGATATAGCCTTCCAATCCTGCATAGTTTTGAAATTCCAAAACCTGTTCTTTTACTTCTTTTATTTGGGTAGCAATGCGGTGGGCTTCTTCAGTTTGGAATGCATCCCTAAAGACTTTTTCCTGTTTCGCTGCATCCTTTTCCATAACCAAAAAGCCACTCTGAATCCGCTCTTTCGTCAATACAAATTCAGAAGCAGGATAAATACGGATAGAAGAAAGCTGTTCAATGGAGCGCTGGCTCAAAATATCAAAACTGCGGATGGACTCCACCTCATCTCCCCAAAGTTCAATACGATAGGGATTTTCTTCGGTTACATCAAAAATATCTATAATGCCCCCACGGACAGAAAACTGTCCCGGTGCCTCTACCTGATAATTCTTCTCATAGCCCATAGCTACTAATTTGCGGGCAATTTCACTTTCTTCCACAGAGGTCCGTTTGTCAACAAACACCGTATCTGTATCCATATTCCAGACTACCTGTGGTGTCATAAGTGCCGCAAAAGTGGTTATCAGAGTAAAGGGTCTGCCTTCCGCTATCCGGCGCAAAACCTTTACACGTTCCGTAGTCAGCTTATTGCCGTGGATGTCCGCCTGAAAGAAAATCAAATCCTTAGCCGGATACAACATGACATTTCTGTCATAAAATTTATATTCTTCATAAATTTCGCGGGCTCTTAAGTCACTGTAAGTAACGATGATTTTATATTTAAAACCATCGCTTAATCCGTAAATCATATGCAGTTTTTGTGATTCCACGCAACCGGTCAGTGCTACCGACGGGGCATCTTTCTCCCCATCTTTTTTTCGTATCAGTTTTTGAATTTCTTCAAACTCAGCCAGTTCACGCAGTGGTGCCAATAGTGCCTGCATCTGTCTCTCCTGTTCTGCCAAGCGTCCTCTCTTTGCTAACTCACAATTTCCGCATCAAATCCGTTATGCCTTTTTGGCATTAAACCGGTTCATCGCCTTGTCAATATCGTCTGAAAGAATCATACGGATGGCTTCACAGGCTTCCTTTGCAGCCTCGTCCATGATTTTTCTTTCATCCTGTGTAAAATGTCCCAGCACATAATCAGCCAAATCATATCCCTTAGGCTTTTCTCCCACACCCATTTTAATGCGACAGAATTCATCATGCCCCAAATGGGCTATGATATTCTTTAAGCCGTTGTGTCCGCCGGCGCTGCCTTTTTTGCGGATACGGATTTGTCCCGGTGCCAGACTGATATCATCAGAAATCACGATGACTTCACAGGTTTCATCCACCTTGTAATAGTCCACCAGTTCCCTGACACTTTCACCACTCAAATTCATATAAGTCTGGGGCATGGCCAAGAGCACTTTTTGTCCGGCAACCACGCCTTTTCCTATGACTGCCTTATGCTTTTTTTCCAGCACGCCGATTCTTTCTTCCTCTGCTAATGTTTCTATGACGTCGAAACCAATATTATGTCTGGTATTTTTATAATCTTTACCGGGGTTCCCTAATCCTATAATAAGGTACATAAAAATTTCCTTTCTAAATGGCACCGCATAAATTTTGCACTCCATTTAGGACCGCCCGCAACGTCAGCACTTAGCGAGGTATTGTCGGGCTTAGTGCTGCTACGTTTGCCATCGAGCGAGAGCGGGTCCGTATGGATGCAAAATTTATGCAGTACACCTATGCAATCAAATTTTTCTGTACCTTAGTATAGCATTAGGGAATGGGGCGTTGCAAGGTGGTATGCAGAAATCTTTGTTTCCGTCCATATATAACATGCGTGGATTTGCAATCTATTGTGCCAATATTAGCAATGGCTTTTCTTTTTAAATCATATTATAACATAATTAACATAGAAAAAACGAAAGGATATGTGATTATAGTTTCTCAATAATCCTACAAAGATAACATGAAAAAATTTTTAGATACGGATTTTCTGCTTTCTAATGACACAGCCCGGATTTTATATCACGATTACGCAAAGGATATGCCTATTATTGACTATCACTGCCACATCGATGCCAAAGAAATTTATGAGGACAAACGTTTCAAAAACATTACCGAATTGTGGTTGTCCGGCGACCACTACAAATGGCGCATTATGCGTTCTAACGGCGTAGAAGAAAAATACATCACAGGGGATGCTCCCGACAGGGAAAAATTCCAAAAGTTTGCTGAAACCCTACCCCGCTGCATCGGAAATCCCATGTATCACTGGAGCCATTTGGAGTTAAAAAACTTTTTTGGGTATGAAGGGGTATTAAACGGAGAAACCGCCCAGGAAGTCTGGGACATGACGGAAGAAAAATTAAAAACAGATGCAACGCTTTCCGCAAGAGGTCTTGTTCTGAAAAGTAATGTCATGATGATTGGTACCACAGACGACCCTACCAGCGATTTAGAGTGGCACAAAAAATTAAAAGAGGAAGGTTTTTCCGTAAAAGTCTGCCCCAGTTTTCGTCCTGACCCCGCACTGAACATTCACAAAAAAGGATTTGCAGAATATATAGCAAAGCTAGAAAACGTAACCGGCATGGGACTTAAAACCATTGCAGATGTCAAAAATGCACTGACAAACCGGATTGCTTTCTTTGATACCATGGGATGCAAAGCTTCCGACCACGGTCTGGATTACGTAATGTATCAGGAGGCAGACGAGGACACCTTAAATGCCATCCTTACAAAGGCACTTGCCGGAAACAGTGTAACAAAAATCGAAGCCGAAATGTACCAGACCGCACTTCTTATCCACTGCGCAAGAGAATATAACCGTCTGGGCTGGGTTATGCAGCTGCACTTCAGTTGCATGCGAAACCCCAACTCCCGTCAGTTTAAGAATCTGGGACCGGACAGCGGCTTTGACTGTATTGCAGTTACCGACAGTTGTCAGTCACTCTTCAAGGTAATGGATGCTCTGGATAGTGAAAACAACCTGCCCAAAACCATTCTTTACAGCTTAAATCCTGCAGATAATGAATGGATTGGTTCTTTACTGGGGGCATTCCAGGGTGAAGGCACCAGAGGTAAAATCCAACACGGCAGTGCCTGGTGGTTTAACGATAACAAAACCGGTATGCAAAATCAGATGATAAGTCTTGCCAATCTTGGTATTCTCGGCAATTTTGTGGGAATGCTTACAGATTCACGAAGCTTTTTAAGTTATGCAAGACATGAATATTTCCGCAGAATTTTATGTGACCTTTTCGGCACATGGATAGAAAACGGTGAATATCCCGCAGACATGGCGTTTGCAGGAAGCCTTATTCAGGATATTTGTGCCAACAACGCTAAAGCGTATTTTAATTTATAGGAGGAAAATGTATGCCTATGCAAATGGGCTTTCGCTGGTACGGCGAAGGCAATGACAAAATCAGTCTGAGTGACATCAAACAAATCCCCGGCGTAACCAGTATTGTCTGGGCCCTTCACCACAAAATGCCCGGTGAAATCTGGGAAAAAGAAGAAATTGCCGAAGTAAAGGCACAGCTTGATAAATACGGTTTCAATATGGATGTTGTGGAATCCGTTAATGTGCATGATGATATCAAAATCGGTAAACCTACCAGAGATATGTACATTGAAAATTACAAACAGTGTATCCGCAATCTCTCCGAATTTGGTGTAAAAGTGATCTGTTACAACTTTATGCCGATTTTCGACTGGACAAGATCCGACCTTTTCCACCCTGTAGGAGACGGTTCCACTGCTCTTTTCTATGAAAAAAATATGATTCAGGACGATTACAATGCCATGGCGGCGTACATTCTGGAATTCACAGAAAAGTATAATATGACATTCCCCGGCTGGGAGCCTGAGCGTATGGCAAAGCTCTCAGAGCTTTTTGAAGACTATAAAGACATTGACCATGAAAAATTATGGGCTAACCTGAAATACTTCCTTGAAGCAATTATGCCCACTTGCGAAGAATGTAACATCAAAATGGCGATTCACATGGACGACCCGCCATGGGATATCTTCGGTCTGCCCAGACTTCTTATTAACGAAGAAAGCATTGACCGTTTCCTTAAAATGGTAGACCATCCCTGCAACTGTCTGACTTTGTGTTCCGGTTCCTTAAATGCCAATCCCGACAACAACGTGGCAGACATTGTAAGAAAACATTGCGACAGAATTGCTTTCGCACATATCAGAAACGTAAAACACTTTGAAAACGGTGATTTTTCCGAAGCAAGCCACCGCGACTGCGACGGAGACACCGGTATTCTTGAAATCCTGAAAGCATATCACGATTGCGGTTACGAAGGATATATCAGACCAGACCACGGCAGACATTTATGGGATGAAGGTCCCGGTAACGTCCGTCCCGGTTACGGCCTCTATGACAGGGCCCTTGGTATTATGTATATGCTGGGCGTATGGGATATGCTGGACAAATTAAAAGCAAGCAAATAATAGGAGGTAATACACATGAAAACTCTTCCCCTTCAAATTGATTTTACAGACAAAGTTGTTGTTGTAACCGGTGCAGGCGGTGTTATCTGCAGCACCATGGCCAGAGCCTTTGCACAATCCGGTGCAAAAGTAGCAGCTCTTGACTTAAACGAAGACGCAGTCAAAGCACTCAGCGAAGAACTGAAAGCAGAAGGCTTTATCTGCGAAGGCTATAAAGCAAATGTACTTGAGACTGCCTCTCTTGAAGAAGTGCATCAAAAAGTGCTGGCGGATTTAGGTCCCTGCGATATATTAGTAAACGGTGCAGGCGGAAACAATCCCCGTGCCACTACTGATAATGAATATCACCACGAAGCCAAGGAATGCGGAAAATCATTTTTTGATTTGAGTTCTGAGGGCGTAGACTTTGTGTTCAAGCTGAATTTCCAGGGTACCCTTCTTCCTACACAGGTATTTGCAAAAGATATGGTAGAAAAAGGCAAGGGCAGCATTCTGAACATTTCTTCCATGAATGCATACACCCCCCTTACAAAAATCCCTGCTTATTCCGCAGCAAAAGCCGGCATTTCCAACTTTACCCAATGGCTTGCTACCCACTTTGCGGGTACCGGAATCCGTTGTAACGCTATCGCGCCCGGTTTTTTGGTTTCCGCTCAGAACAAAGCATTGCTCTTTCATGAAGACGGTACACCCACTGCCCGTGCAGGCAAAATTTTAGCCGGTACACCTACACACCGTTTTGTAGATGCAGATGAGCTTTTAGGTGCAACCATGTTCCTTTGTGACGATAGAAGTGCCAGTGCAATTACCGGTGTTGTACTGCCCATTGATGCAGGCTTCTCAGCATATTCCGGTGTATAGGGAGAAAAGAAAATGGAAAAATATTTACCCGTTGTAGTCATTAAAGAACTGGATGAAACAGATAAGATTCTGTCTGCATTAAAAAATAACGGTATCCACACCGCAGAAATTACATTCCGTACCGCTTGTGCAGCCGAAGCAATCGCCTATGCCTGCAAGCACTATCCGGACATGTGCATCGGCGCCGGCACCGTTATCAATGAAATCCAGTGCGCAGAAGCCCTGAAAGCCGGTGCACAATTCATTGTTTCTCCGGGCCTTTCGGTTTCCGTTGCCAAATTATGTAAAGAAAACAACATACCTTATTATCCGGGGTGTGTTACTCCCACCGAAATTATGCAGGCGCTGGAGTTAGGTATTACAACCGTCAAGTTTTTCCCTGCCAATATTTATGGCGGCATTCAGGCACTCAAAGCGCTTTCTGCACCCTTTCCGCAGGTTAAATTTATACCCACCGGTGGCGTTGACAGAAGCAACATAGATACGTTTTTGGCTTTTGATAAGATTGAAGCTATAGGCGGCAGTTTTTTTGTAAAAGAATCCCTTGAAAAAATGGAGGCAGAAAAGAAATGAAAAAAGTAGTTACCTTTGGTGAAATTATGCTTCGCTTAGCCCCTAACGGCTATTACCGGTTTTTCCAAAACGACCAGATGCAGGCAACCTTTGGCGGCGGAGAGGCAAATGTAGCTGTTTCCCTTGCAAATTACGGTCTGGACAGTGTATATGTCACAAAGTTACCCGGTCACGCAATCGGGCAGGCAGCTGTTGACTCCCTGCGTGCAGTAGGTGTTGATACCAGCAAGATTGTACGGGGCGGTGACAGAATCGGTATCTATTATCTGGAAAAAGGCGCTTCCCAGCGTGGTTCCGTATGTATTTATGACAGAGCACATTCCTCTATACAGGAAGCACAACCCGAAGACTTTAACTGGGATAGCATTTTTGAAGGAGCAGACTGGTTCCACTTTACAGGAATTACCCCTGCTTTAGGAAAAAATGTGACTGCAATCTGCTTAGAAGCCTTAAAAGCTGCAAAGAAAAGAGGCATTAAAATCTCCTGTGATTTGAATTACCGTGGCAAACTCTGGACCAGAGAAGAAGCCCGTGAAGCCATGACCGAGCTCTGTCAGTATGTAGATGTCTGCATTTCCAACGAAGAAGATGCAAAAGATGTATTCGGCATCGAAGCTGAAAATTCTGATATTTACGGCGGCAAACTCAATCACGAAGGTTACAAATCCGTTGCAAAGCAGCTTGCAGATAAATTTGGATTTGAAAAAGTAGCCATTACCTTACGCTCCTCCATCTCTGCCAGTGACAACGACTGGGCCGGCATGTTGTATGATGGCGAAAATTACTGTTTCTCCAAATCCTACAGCCTGCATATTGTAGACAGAGTAGGTGGCGGTGACTCCTTTGGCGGCGGACTGATTTATTCTTTATTAACAGGTAAATCCAGTCAGGATGCTATTGAATTTGCGGTGGCAGCATCCGCTCTTAAGCATTCCATTGAAGGCGACTACAACCGCGTATCCGTTGCGGAAGTTGAAAAACTGGCAGGCGGAGACGGTTCCGGCAGAGTACAAAGATAATGCTTTTATCGCGGGGAGCAAAAAAGCTATATCTGCTCCCCTTTCCCCCAAAAAACAAATCAGGCGACACCTTCAGGTGTCGCCTTTACATTTACTACGATTCTAATCTTCCGGTAATTCCGGCTCAGTCAGTGCCTTTTCATAAGCCTCCAGTATTATTTTCTGGATAGCCTCTCTGGTAGCAGAATTGATAGGATGTGCAATATCACGGTATTCCCCGTCTGTTGCTTTCTTACTGGGCATGGCAATAAACAATCCCTTTTCCCCATCAATCACCTTAATATCATGTACCACAAATTCATCATCAATGGTAATTGATACTACTGCCTTCATTTTTCCCTCTTTGGTAATTCTCCGCACACGAACATCAGTAATCTGCATTTGTGTAACCCCCTTTAAGTCATACTATCAGATAACGTATCTTTCGTCACGTTCTATCAGAATTTTAATTTCCTCTTCTCCAACATGATAAGAGTTAGCACGGATAGTATCGCGACTCTCTACAATACAGTTTTCAAGATGTGTATTGTCTCCGATATATACGTCATTTAAGATAATGCAGTTCTTAATGTAACAATTGTTTCCGATATAGCTCTTCTTAAATACAACGGAATCTTCCACTACACCGTTTACAATACATCCGCTGGAAATCAGGCTGTTTTTGATTTTTGCTCCTACGTTATATTTTGCAGGCGGTAAATCATCCACCTTGGAATATACATCCGGATACTGTTTGAAGAAGTAGTTACGTACTTCCGGTTTTAAGAAGTCCATATTGGTGCTGAAATAATCCTCTACGGAAGCAATGTTTCTCCAGTAGTCCGTAATCTTGTAGCCGTAGATTTTCTTCATATCTTTGTAACGGATCAGAATATCCCTTACAAAGTCATATCTGTCTTCTTCTGCACAACGCTCCAACATTTCAATCAGAGCACGTCTTCTGATAACATAAATACCGCAGGAAATCGTATTGGTCTTTGCAACAATGGGTTTTTCCTCAAATTCTTCAATACGGTATTCTTCATTCATCTTTATGGTACCGAAACGCTCTACATTGGTTCCGGGAGCCATATCCTTACAAACCACGGTAATATCTGCTTTTTTATCAATATGGTACTCTAACAGTTTGTTATAATCCATCTTGTATACGCAGTCGCCGGATGCAATCACTACATAGGGCTCGTGGCTATTTTTCAAGAAATGCAGATTCTGATAAATGGCATCTGCAGTGCCACGATACCAGTTGCTGTTGTCAGCTGTAACCGCAGGTGTCAGCACATACAGTCCACCCTGTTTACGACCGAAATCCCACCATTTGGAAGAGCTTAAATGCTCGTTTAAGCTGCGGGAATTGTACTGGGTAAGCACAGCCACTTTCTGGATTCTGGAATTGGACATACTGCTAAGTGCAAAGTCAATACTGCGGTAGCTTCCTGCGATAGGCATTGCACTTACGGCACGCTTTTTGGTTAATTCTTTCATACGGTGGTTGTTACCACCTGCTAAAATAATTCCGATTGCTCTCACTGTTATTCACCTGCCTTAATTAAAGATTTACCACTTGCGAGAGTGGAATTTTCATAATCATCTGCGGTAGTTTTACCGGAGATAACGGTATTCTTTCCAACCGTAACGCCCTTAGGCACCACGCTCTTTTCACCGATAGTAACAAGACCATGGTTGTAAATGTGAGGTGCTGTTTCGTTTTCAGCTTCTTCACCGATACCAAGCTTTGCACCTTCTTCAATCACAACATTTTCAGCTATAATCGCTTTGTTAATTTCACAATTTGCACCAATACAGGTATCATTCATAATGATGGAATCCCTGACAACAGCACCTTCTCCGATGGTTACGCCACAACCGATAACAGAATTGTATACCTTACCACAAATATCGGTACCTTCACCAATAATACTGCGTTCTACCACACTGTCACCGGATATGTACTGGGGAGGAAGGCTGTCGCTCTTGGTATAGATCTTCCAATATTCCTCATACAGGTTAAACTCAGGAACAATATCAATCAGTTCCATGTTTGCTTCCCAGTAAGAGCTTAAAGTTCCTACATCCTTCCAGTAACCGTTAAATTCGTATGCATACAAGGGTTGCCCCTTTTCATGACAATAGGGAATAACGTGTTTACCGAAATCCAATGCAGGCTGCTCTGCCATAGCCAGCAGGGATTCTTTCAAAGTCTTCCAGTTGAAGATATAGATACCCATACTTGCCAGATTGCTGCGGGGATTTGCAGGCTTTTCTTCAAAGTCCACAATCTTACGGTTTTCATCTGCAATCACAATACCAAAACGGCTTGCTTCTTCCAAAGGTACCGGCATAACCGCAATGGTCACATCCGCACCGTTAGCTTTGTGGAAATCTAACATCACTTCATAATCCATCTTATAAATATGGTCACCGGAAAGAATCAGTACATATTCCGGATTAAAGCTATCCATATAATCGATATTCTGATAAATAGCATTAGCTGTACCGGTGTACCATTCACTGTTAGAACTCTTCTCATAAGGGGGCAATACCGTAACACCGCCGATATTTCTGTCCAAATCCCATGGAATACCGATACCGATATGAGTATTCAGTCTCAACGGCTGATACTGTGTCAACACCCCCACCGTATCAACACCGGAATTGATACAGTTACTTAACGGAAAGTCAATAATACGATACTTACCGCCAAATGCAACTGCAGGTTTTGCTACTTTGGAAGTCAGAACGCCCAGACGGCTTCCCTGCCCGCCAGCCAGTAACATGGCTATCATTTCTTTTTTAATCATGCTATCACCTCATTATAACTAGTCTATATAACGAAAAATCCGCTTATGGACATTATATCACATAATTTTCAAAAAGGAAATCATTATTCCAAAGAAATAGTGACTTTTTCGTAATTTTTATGTTTATTTTTTACATTTTTGTCATATATTGGCTGAAAATTTAGTATATTTTTACCATCTCTCACAAAATGTGCTCACATTATACTGGTCATTTTTAAGCAAACATCACTTTTTTACCATAATTCGCATTTACCATTTGTTTTTTATCATATTAATGCGTATAATAATAGAAGTACCCGTAGGTTACACAAATTTCAAGCAAACAGGAAGTGGAATTATGTATCAAATCGATTTCAAAAAACCGGTCCATATTTATTTTGTAGGTATCGGCGGTATCAGTATGAGCGGCCTGGCAGAAGTTCTTTTTGAAGCCGGATTCAAAGTTTCCGGTTCTGACAGACAGCCCTCTGCATTAACAAAAGCATTGGAAGAAAAAGGCATTACTGTATTTTATGGTCAGAAAAAGCAAAACATTACCCAGGATATTGACTGTGCAGTTTTCACCAGCGCCATTCATCCGGATAATCCTGAGTACATTGCCGTACAGGAGCTTAACATCCCTTCCCTGACCCGTGCCGAACTTTTGGGACAAATGATGAAAAACTATGATACCCCCATCGCCATCAGCGGTACACACGGCAAAACCACTACAACCTCCATGGTCTCAGAAATTTTACTGGGTGCCAATCTGGATCCCACTCTTTCTGTAGGAGGCATTTTAAAATCCATTGGTGGCAATATCAGAGTCGGTCATTCCGGCTACTTTGTAACGGAAGCCTGCGAATATACCAATAGTTTTTTGAGTTTTTTCCCAAAAATCGGACTTATTCTTAATATAGAAGAAGACCATTTGGACTTTTTTAAGGATTTAGACGATATCCGCGCCTCTTTCCGCCGCTTTGCAGAATTACTGCCTGCAGACGGTGCCCTGATTATGAACGGTGCCATTGAAAATCTTGCAGAATTGACTGAGGGCCTGTCCTGTAAAGTTCTCACTTTTGGTCTCAATGACAATTGTGATTATTATGCTTCGGATATTACTTATAACGAAAACGGTTGCCCCACCTTTATTTTTCACGCACCCGGCAATCACACGCTGTCTGTTTCCTTAACCGTCCATGGCGAGCACAATGTATTAAATGCCTGCGCTTCACTGGCTCTTGCAGACATCTTACGCATTCCGCTTTCCGTCGCAGCAGAAGCCTTAAACGGTTTTGGCGGTACGGACAGACGTTTCGAATACAAAGGCAGTATCGGTGGCGTAACCATAATAGATGATTATGCGCACCACCCCACAGAAATCACTGCAACCTTACAGGCAGCTGCTGCCTGTCCCCACAAAACAGTATGGTGCGTATTCCAACCCCACACGTACACCAGGACAAAAGCCTTTATGAAAGAATTTGCACAGGCGCTATCTTTGGCAGACAAGGTTGTATTGGCAGAAATTTATGCCTCCCGGGAAACCGACACACTGGGAATCAGTTCCCAAAATCTTATGGAAGAACTGAAAAAATTAGGACGCGATTGTTATTATTTCCCTACTTTTGATGAAATAGAAAATTTTTTACTACAAAATTGTATCAACGGTGACCTGTTGATAACTATGGGTGCCGGAGACGTTGTAAAAATCGGCGAAAAATTGCTTGGGAAATAGTTTTCCACAATATCCACATTTTTTTGAGGACATTACTCTTCAAAAAGCTGTGGATATTTTTTGCGAAAATGTGGATATTTTGTTTTCTTGCAAAAGCCCCATTTTACCGCAAAAACAACGATAAAAAGCAAACGTTATTTTAATTATCCACATTATCCACACTTTCCACAATCGCCTCGAAAGCCCCTATTTTCAAGGCTTTCCGAAAATCTGCCTATTCCATTTTAGAAAAAGATGTGCTATACTTGTCCTTGCTAAAATCGTAGGAAAGTCCTACGCAAAGGGTGAGAGAATTATGGGGCAGTTTACTATTTATAATGACGGATATGCGGCATACACCGCTATTCCCAATTTGTTTATTGATGAATATATGAAGGATGCCAATGACGCACAGCTGAAGGTATATCTGTATTTAATCCGTATGATGAGTGCGAACCGCGCTACCAGTGTGTCTGAAATTGCGGACAAGTTCAACCATACGGAAAAAGATGTTCTGCGCGCATTAAAATACTGGGAGAAAGCTGATTTGCTTTCTCTGGATTACGATGGGACAAAACAGCTCACAGGCATCCGTCTAAAAGATATAAGGCATACCGAAACGTCTGCGCCTGCAGCACCTTCCGGCACCTACTACGGGGAAGCACCGGTTATGCCTTCCACCACTGCCTGGGCCTTAACAGCGGAGGCGCCGGTTATGACCACCCCCATCTCTATGCAGATGCCGGTGATGACCATTGTATCAAAGCCTGCCGGTGAATCTTCCCCTGCGGAAAGTATTACTCCGGTCACAGACCCATATGCAAAACCCGCCTATACAGCAGACCAGCTACGGAATTTCAAGGACAAAACCAGTACTTCCGAGCTTCTGTTTGTGGCACAGGAGTATATCGGTCATCCCCTGACTGTATCCGAAATGAAATCCATTCTTTATTTTTCCGACTGCCTGCATTTTTCCGATGACTTGATTGACTATCTCATTCAGTATTGTGTAGACCGTGGAAAAAAGGATTTTAAATACATAGAAAAAGTAGCAATAAACTGGGCACAATCCGGCGTCACCACACCGAAACAGGCCGAAAAATTTGCTACCAAGTACGACAAATCCGTCTATACCATTATGAAAGAGCTGGGAAAAACCGGCTCCCCTACCAATAAAGAACTGGAATACATTAACCGTTGGCTCAAAGAATACGGCTTTTCCTCCGACATCATTGCCGAAGCATGTGAAAGAACCGTATTAGCCACAGACAGCCATCGTTTTGAATACGCAGAGGGGATTCTGAGCAGTTGGAAAAAAGAAAATGTTCATCGCAAATCCGATATCCAGCGGATAGATGAGCAATATCAGAAGCGCAAACAGCAGAAAGCGTCCTTCCCTGCATCTAATAACCGTTTTAACCAGTTTAGTTCCACTCATTATGATTATTCTGAACTGGAAGCAAAGCTTCTCAGTAAGTAAAGGAGTACACTTTGGCCTTAACCAATACACAATATGATGCAATTCAAAGAGAATACGATGCCATCCAGCTTAAAAACAGGCATCTTTTAGAAAAACGCAGGGAAGAAGTTTATGCCATATGCCCCGAATACGCAGAGGCTTCCCGTGAAGTTTCTTCTCTATCCGTTTCTTATGGCAGACGTATTCTGGCAGAAGAACCCGGTGCTCTGGAAAACTATCAGAAAGAACTCAATGCCCTGTCCCAAAAAAAGACAGCCCTTCTGACCGGACACGGTTTTCCCGCCGACTATCTGGATGCAATTTTTGATTGTCCCGCCTGTCAGGATACGGGGTATATAAACGGCGTCCGTTGTCACTGTCTGCAACAGCGCATTATCAACATTCTTTATGAACAAAGCAATTTAAAAGAGCTGCTGGAGGCAGAAAACTTTTCCGTTTTATCCTACGAATACTATACCGGCGAAGATTTGACCAACTATAAAAAAGCAGTAGAAAGCAGTCTTTCCTTTATTAAGAATTTTCATTGTGAATACAACAACCTGCTCTTTTTCGGAACAGTAGGCACCGGAAAATCCTTCTTATCCAAATGCATTGCAAAAGAAATATTGGAACAGGGCTATTCGGTCATGTATTTTTCTGCAATCGGACTGTTTAATATGCTTGCCCAGTATTCTTTTGATACAAATAACAAAGAAATACTTTACAAAACTTACGAAGACCTATACAATTGTGACTTGGTGATTATCGACGATTTAGGAACAGAATTGACAAATTCTTTTACAAACTCACAATTCTTTTCCTTTATCAATGAAAGACATTTGCGAAACAAATCCACCATCATCAATACCAATCTTGGGGTGGAAGAATTAAAAAACCGCTATTCAGAGCGTATTTTATCCAGACTCGCCAGCAGTTTTATTTTCCGAAAAATTACCGGACCGGATATCCGTCTGTGTAAAAATATATAATAACTAACTATGATCTACGCATATAGAAAGTGAGGACTTTATTCCATGGGAAATCGAGAAGAAAAGCGTAATTTGGAGACCATACCGGTTGGAAGCCTTGGCATGATTGCCTTAGAAGGCTGCCGCCCTTTGGGAGAAAAAATCGACCAGTATCTGGTAAAGTGGCGTACCGAGCGTGAAAGCGAGCATAAAGACAGCCTTGCATTTTCCGGTTATCAGCGTCCCTCCTATCTCCTGAACGCAAAGGTGCCCCGTTTTGGCTCCGGTGAAGCAAAGGGTATGATTTTAGAATCCGTAAGAGGTACCGATTTGTATCTGCTTGTGGATGTAGCAAACTACAGCCTGACCTACTCTCTTTGCGGTCATGAAAATCATATGTCTCCCGATGACCATTATCAGGATTTAAAACGTATTATTGCAGCCGTGGGTGGTAAAGCAAGAAGAATCACTGTTATTATGCCTTTCTTATATGAAAGCAGACAGCACAAACGCACCTCCAGGGAATCTTTGGACTGTGCTCTTGCATTACAGGAACTGGTACGTATGGGTGTAGACAACATCATTACTTTTGATGCACATGACCCCCGTGTACAGAATGCAATTCCCCTGCACGGTTTTGAAACCGTACAGCCTGCATACCAGTTTATCAAAGGTCTGTTACGTAACGTAAAAGATTTACAAATTGATGCTGACCATATGATGGTAATCAGTCCCGATGAAGGCGGTATGTCCCGTGCAATTTATGTTGCAAACGTTTTGGGTCTGGATATGGGTATGTTCTACAAACGTAGAGATTACACCAGAATTGTAAACGGACGCAACCCCATCGTAGCACATGTATTCTTAGGTACCGATGTAGAAGGCAAGGATATGATTATCATTGATGATATGATTTCCTCCGGAGAAAGTGTGTTGGAAGTTGCTGCAGAATTAAAGAAGAGAAAAGCAAACAAGATTTTTGTTTTTGCTACTTTCGGTCTTTTTACCAGCGGCTTGGATAAGTTTGACAAAGCTTATGAGGATGGTGTTATTGACAGAGTTCTGACAACCAACCTGATTTATCAGACTCCTGCTCTCTTAAGCCGTGAATGGTACATCAACTGTGATATGAGTAAATATATCGCTTACATTATCGACACCTTGAACCACGATTCTTCCATCAGCGATTTATTAAATCCCAATGAAAGAATCCAGAATATTGTTACCAAGTACAAAAACGGCGAGTTATAATTACTTTACAACAGATTTCTGTGTGGCTGTTACAAAATAGTATTCTTGATATCCATTTGTCAATCCGGCTATTTTGCAACAGCCGCTTTTTATGAGAGGTCTTATGAAACAAACGCGCAAACTACGCACCCAAAACTTAACAGGTATTGCTTTAATGACGGCCATCCTATGTATCACCGGTCCCTTTGCAATTCCTATCGGACTAAGTCCTGTTCCCGTAACCTTAAGCACCTTAACTATCTATTTATGTTTATTTGCTATCGGGCTCAAAAAGGGTTGTGTTTCCATCCTTTTGTATCTTCTTCTGGGCTTTATGGGACTTCCTGTATTTGCAGGTTTCTCCGGCGGAATAGGCAAATTATTCGGTCCTACCGGCGGCTATTTAATGGGATACCTGCTTCTGGCATTCATTGCAGGCCTTTTTATCAACAAAAGAACAAATAAATGGTATTTATACTTATTGGGAATGTTTTTGGGTACTGCAGCATGTTATCTGTTTGGTTCCGTATGGATGGCTTATCAAATGCAGCTTTCTTACTTAACTGCATTATCAATAGGTACCCTTCCCTATTTTCCGGCCGACCTGATTAAAATGCTTCTGGCATTGTTGTTAGGTTATCCCTTACGAAGAGCAATGACATCTGCATCCCTTGTATTATATTAATACGAAAGAGCTGTTTATCATCAGTTTTTACAGCTGATGACAGAACAGCCCTTTTTATTTATCCTCTGATATAAGTCATAAAATGATTGCCGTTTTCCAAAAACCACTCCGTGGAATCATTCTTACCCATTTTATAAACCGTTCCCGTAAGCGGATTCATTAATACTACATTAAATTCATTAAATCCAACAATCAAAACCGCATTACCGTCCTGCAAAGTAGCTAACACCGGAATGTCCTGATTCACATAATATAAAGTTGAATCCAGACTGCATCCTTCCAAATCCAGCACCTGCACCTCATGCAGGTTATCTTTCAAAATTTCATATGGCGTCTGCCCTTGTGATAGCAACGTTTCCGTATTACGGATAACGCCTTCATATGCCAATATGACATCCAGACAAACCGCAAGACTGTTCTTATCCTCCGTTATGGCAGCACCTTCAATTGCCATAATCTGGTTGCGTGTTGCACGGTTACCGCGCAACCACACATATTCCCCCGCACCACTCATTACAACTCCGGATTCTTCCGCCGCCAGCATAATTGCACGGGCCGGGTCCATAAAGATGCCTGACACGCCACTCAGTCCATACACATAGAAGCGCTCCTGTTCTTCTGAAACCTCTATGTTCAGTTTTCTGTTGCCTTCAAACAATACTTCTTTCGGTGTCAAAATTTGTATCGTCTTTGCATTAATATCTTTTTTGACTGCAATCTGAATATACCGCCCGTAGTTTTCCGTAACCACTGCCTTAACTGTATTTTTACCCAAAACCACTTCATTGCTGTTCATAATATAATCCGGCAACGTTTCTGCAAAGGTTCCGTCTTCTTCTTTTTGCATTCTCTCCAACATAATCTGGTTATTCTGCAGACTGCACCCTGTAATATAGATATTCTCCTGACGATAGGTTTTTAATATTTGTCCACCGGTATTTCTAATGCAAACCGCATACATAGGAAAAACTGTCCGACCGGCCGCATCTATTTGCACATCCTCTTTTCTTGCCATTCCGTATATAAAATCTTCCCCCATAAAATCCAATGGCATAATATATTCACCATCATACGCTTTTACAGAGATTCTATCCCTCGTAGCAAGATTCATCAGCACCAATTCGGCAGACTCATACATTGCACCCTGCTGCCACACTATCATCTGATGACTTTCCGAAACCGCCAGTCCATCATCCGTATATACCTCAACAAGTTTATTACATATCTTTTTTTCCAAATCAATTTCATAAACCACATTATCCAAAACCATATATAAATATCCTTCACGGTTCAGATACAACAATCGGTTCAGCTCGGTTTGCAGAATATGATTCGGTTTTTTATAAGGAATATACAAAATTTCTTCTATGGTATTCAATGCACTGTCATACTGATATACCTGTACGCCTACTTCTCCTTCATGGTGCCCACGGTTCATATATCCGCATACTGCAAACCGGATATTTCCGCCCTCATCAATGTCTAAAACTTTGATACTATGTTGATTATACAAAGTACGTACATCTGCATTCTCTTCGTCATAGAATCCAAAAACCACAGATAATTTGTTGGTAGTTACATTATAACAATACAGCTTATTCTGCACTTCAAAGGCAAATACATTACCATCATCACTTTCTTCCAATGGCAGATTTTCTGATGCTACGCCAATCATGATTTTATCATTGACATAAATATCTGATGTCTCATCCAGCATACTATTCATGGTACGCTCGAAATCCAACAGATACATTCTTTCAGGGGTATAACGCACTCTGTAAAATTCTTCCACATAAAAATATTTAATATCGTCACCCTGTCCGGTGGAAACCACATAATGTGATTGCAGACTTGCGGTCTGCTGAGACAGCTCCGTAACATTAAATACCGGTTTTGTAACCTGTCTCACCGTAAGTTTTCCCCATGAAATCTGATTCAGATTACAATGAATATCTACCTTATGCAAGGTAGTATTATCCCCTTCGGAATTGGTTTCCATATAAATTGCCAAATCCTGTACAGCCGCTTTATCAAAGGTCTTCTCCGTAAATTCCTGTGCAAATGCAAGCTTCTCCGCCAAATGATAGCTTTGCGGCCATATCAGCCTGGTATAATAACGTATATCATCCTTTGTTTCCGTAGAAAGAACAAAAATCAATTCATACTCTTTATTTTGCTCAATCAAATCTTTTACCGTGATACTACCATTTAAAGTATCACCATTTTCCTGCAATTCTTTCACTTCCGTGTTTTCAATCAGACGTTCCCCATCCAGACTTCTGACTTCAAAAAACACCCGGGTAACCTTTTGCCCAAATGTATCAATGGAAAAATCCACTGTCCTGCCTTCATCCAATGCCGTAACCGTCTCACGCATAAAGGCAGTATCCATCCGAGTCAAATATCCATGTAACTCATTATATCTTTCTCCTTCTGTACCCATATAGATAACAGGTAAAGAAGCAGGTGCCATATCTGCAGTCAAATCGTTATTACCCTTATTCATTATTTTGCTAATAACCATCACTGCCAAAAAAAAGGTAAGTCCAAAGACAATTCCTTTTATAATTGCTTTTTTCAATTAGAAAAATCCTCCTTAAAGAGTTTTTGCAAAGTTGTCTCAATATGCAAAAAATCAGTTGTATTGCGAATATCTTTTTTCTTCGGACGCACTCCTGCCTTTCTAACTGCACGAATCAGCAGATTCTTAGGCGTGTGTTCCATATCAATAAATTCCAGTATCTGGGTTTCATATCCCATTTCCTCCAATAAATTTGCACGTACCGCATCCGTAACCAGTGCAGATATCCGTTCCTTTATCAGACCGTATTTTAATATATCCCCAAGTTCTGTATTCTGTATCTGTTTATTCACCTCATGCTGACAGCAAGGCACTGCCAGAATAACTTCTGCGCCCCATTGTACCGCTTTATGCAAGGCGTAATCCGTTGCCGTATCACAGGCATGTAATGTAACAACCATATCTACAGCCTGTTCTCCTTCGTAAGTACTGATATCCCCCTTTTCAAAATGCAGATGTTCATAGTGGTATTCTTCGGCCAGTTTATTACACAAATCTATCACATCTTCTTTCAAATCCAATCCCGTGACGCGGATATCTCTACCTTTTAATTCATGTAAATAATAATACATCGCAAAGGTCAGATACGATTTACCGCAACCGAAATCTATAATCCTCACAGGCCTGTCCGTAGGTAGTTTTTTCAAAATATCCTCAATAAATTCAAGATATCGGTTTATTTGTCTGAACTTATCATAGCGGGATTTTACAATTTTTCCATCCGGCGTCTGTACGCCAAGCCCCACTAAAAAATCCACCGGGTCCCCTTCTTTTAGAATATAGCTTTTCGTACGGTTATGTTGCAACGCTTCTCTTCTTAAGGACGCAGACTGTTCTTGTGCATTCGGTTCTCTTTTTCCATTATTTTGTGCTATACACTTCTTCTTAACCGTAACTTTTCCTTTTTTACTAACCAAAACGGTATCTATCCGGTTAAGGGAAACAAATTCTCCCTGTTTGTAATCCGCTCCAATATAGGATAACAGCCGTTCTTTTATTTCGCCTGCAGAATAATTATTATGAAATACCTGTTTGCCACGATAAATGGTTTCCTGAAAGTAAAGTTCTCCCTTCAAAATAACAGGACGTACTTTTACCTTGGTCCCTTTTTCTTCTTTTACCGGATTGCTCAAAATAATCCGTTCCAAATCTTCATTTAATATCTCAGACAAAAGCAATTGGACTTGTTCCATGAAGACCTCCAAACAATAAATATAGCCATGGTTTCTTTGCTTCATCCCTTGTGGCCGTTGCATAAACACCATGACTATATTGTACTTACTTTATCTGAAAACCACAACTAAAATTTTAAGAAACCTCTTCGATTCCCATGTCTTCTCTTATAGATTTCGTAGTACAATACCAATTGTACCAAATCTCTAACCCATACCCATTGTTCCGGAATCGTATATTCCGGTTCTTCTTTCTCTGCATCTTCTCTTTTTAGAATCTCCACAATACTGTCTCCCAGCCTGTATAGCTGCCACTTATCCGGATATTCGTCATACAAGAGACTTCCTTCATAGTCCATTTTATCCAAAATCACCGCTATCCGTGATTGCAATTTCTTTGCCTGTGCCGGATATATCTGCTGTAAATACTCTAAATCCCGCAGTACACTATCTTCTTCCCGCATGAAATGAGGGGCAGGATAAGTCATGTAAAAGGGCAATACTCTATGCTGATAGTCCATATTTATCCAACATTCTGTCTTTTTCCTAACATATGCATAAAAACTCGATTTTGTCACCCTTTTCCTGTCCGGATAAATTAAGAATATCCCACAATTTAATATAATTTCTGCTAAATCACTTACAGACAATTGCAAAGTATATATGATTTTGCTATGATAAAGACAAATAAGTATTTTGGAGGTTTCTTATGCGTTATCAATGCCCTTGTTGCAATTACTATACTTATACCGTTCCCCCTGAAAAAGATTATGGCTACATCTGCCCTGTCTGTTTTTGGGAAAGTGACAAGCATGCAAAATTCGAAGAAGATATCAGTGAGTTAAATCATGGCATCACTTTATCCGAAGCCCGCTCGAATTATCAATCAACCGGGGCATGCCACCCCCGCATGGTGAATTATGTACGCGAGCCCAAAGAATACGAGCTCGCTGCAGAATAGTAATATTAAGTGGGGTAAGGGACTAACCGGCAATTGCCGGAAAGTATATTTTTTTCCGCAAAAGACCTTTGACCAATGTCAGCACTTAACGAAAAGAAATCGTCGTAAGAATAACTTCTTACGACGATTTTTTAAGTTTAGTACTGTTACTTCAATACAGATATTCTGGCAATGGAACGGAGTAGTGCAGCTTCTGCACGAACCATATCGGTTTCAGGTGCATGTTCTTTAATACGTTCTTCTGCACGTTCCTTTGCATCTTCAGCTCTCTCTAAATCGATTTCAGAGGGCCATTCTACAACTTCAGCCAGAATTACTACACCATCGGGTAAAATTTCTGCGAAACCGGAATGCAGAGCTGCTTCTTTTGTTTCGTCCGCCTCCGTAATAGTCAAAATACCCGGCTTAATTACCACCGTCATCGGGATATGACCGGGAAGAATCCCCATCTCGCCCTCAGTAGTGTTAAATTCCACCATCTCTATTTCGCCTTCATAAAACACCCTGTCCGGTGTAATAATACGTAATTTAAACTGTTCCATAGTTGCTCCTATTTGCACTTCGCAATAACATCATCAATGCTTCCCACGTTCAGGAAATAGCTCTCCGGGATATCATCATGCTTGCCTTCCAGAATTTCCTTAAAGCCTCTGATAGTTTCAGCTACAGGTACGTATTTACCTTCCAGACCGGTGAACTGTCCTGCAACGAAGAAAGGCTGGGATAAGAATCTCTGTACTTTTCTTGCACGGGAAACCACTCTCTTATCTTCTTCAGACAATTCATCCATACCCAAGATGGCAATAATATCCTGCAATTCCTTATAACGCTGTAAAATTTCCTGCACACCACGGGCTACCTTGTAATGCTCTTCACCTACGATTCTGGGGTCCAGAATGCGGGAAGTAGATTCAAGAGGGTCTACCGCAGGATAAATACCCAATTCTACGATAGAACGGGAAAGTACTGTGGTTGCGTCCAAGTGCGCAAATGTAGTTGCAGGTGCCGGGTCAGTCAAGTCATCCGCAGGTACATATACTGCCTGTACGGATGTAATAGAACCATCCTTGGTAGAAGTGATACGCTCCTGCAAAGCACCCATTTCCGTCTGCAGTGTAGGCTGATAACCTACCGCAGAAGGCATACGTCCCAAAAGTGCGGACACTTCAGAACCTGCCTGTGTGAAACGGAAAATATTGTCAATAAACAAAAGTACGTCCTTACCACCTTTGTCACGGAAATACTCCGCCATGGTAAGACCTGTAAGACCTACACGCATACGCGCTCCGGGGGGCTCATTCATCTGACCGAACACCATGGTAGTCTTATCGATAACGCCGGACTCTGTCATTTCGTGGTAAAGGTCATTACCCTCACGGGTACGCTCGCCTACACCGGTAAATACGGAGTAACCACCGTGTTCTGTTGCAATGTTACGGATAAGTTCCTGAATCAATACAGTCTTACCTACACCTGCACCGCCGAACAGACCAATCTTACCACCTTTTTGATAAGGGCAAAGCAAGTCTACGACTTTGATACCTGTTTCCAGAATTTCAGTCTGGGTAGACTGCTCTGCAAACGCAGGTGCTGCTCTATGAATCGGTTCATAACTCACATTTTCAGGTACCGGCTTATTGTCAATAGGCTGACCCAACACGTTAAAAATACGTCCCAGGGTATTTTCACCAACCGGTACGGAAATAGGAGCACCTGTCGCCTCTGCGTCCATTCCACGAACCAGACCGTCTGTGCTGCCCATTGCAATACATCTTACCGTATCATCACCCAGATGCTGGGCAACTTCTACCGTCAGACTACCTTCCCGGGTCGGTATGATGATTGCTTCATTAATTTCGGGAAGATTACCTTCACTGAAGCGGACGTCCAAAACCGCACCGATAATCTGGGTAATCTTTCCTTTATTTACTCCTGCCATCGTATTATCCTTTCTCTTTAAGATATTGCGCCTGCACCCGCAATGATTTCTGTCAGTTCCTGGGTAATAGCGCCCTGACGCGCTCTGTTGTACATAAGCGTCAGGCTACTAATCATTTCATCCGCATTACTGGTTGCAGAATCCATTGCCTGCATTCTGGCTCCGTTTTCACTTGCTACGGATTCTACCAAACCACCGTAGATTAAACTGGTAATATATTTGGGAATAATCAGATTCAGTGCATCCTCATCATCCATTTCAAAGTTCATGGGTGCCACTGTTTCCGCCTTTTCTCCTACCATATCCTCTGCTAATCCTGTTTCTTCCGGTAACTGGACCGGTAACAGTTTTAACATAGTGGGAATATGACTTACCGTATTCTTAAAACGGGTATATACCAAATAGATTTCACTGATTTCACCGTTTGCAAAAGAAGTAAGTAACCGTTTGGACAACGCCATTGCGTCGGCATATACCGGCTCTTCTGCGATTTCAGATGCATCAATTGCAACTTCATATCCCTGACGTGCAAGTGCGTCCCTACCCTTTTTACCCACGGCATAGACAAGCACATCTTCTTTTTCAGGAAATGATGCGGTTACCAGCTTCACAATATTGGAATTGTAGCCCCCTGCCAAGCCTCTGTTGGAGGTCATCACAATCACCGCTTTTTTTCCATCCTTACCACCCTCCAGATAAGGATGGCGAAGTCCTATGGTTCTGCCCAGAATAGAGGTTACGGTATCATACATACAGGAAAAATAGGCTGAGGATTTTTCTGCATTCTGCCTTGCTCTTTGCAGTTTTACCGTAGAAACCAGTTTCATGGCTTTGGTGATCTGCTGGGTGCTCTGTATACTGCCTTTCCGGCGTTTT
>JAZNNL010000046.1:0-53330 GCA_045580245.1 Lachnospiraceae bacterium | reverse complement strand
GTAAATAACTCCGAATTAGACGATATGATACTGATTAAATCAGACGGCTATCCTACTTACAATTTTGCTAACGTAGTGGACGACCATACTATGAATATTACCCATGTAGTCCGTGGTAATGAGTATCTGTCATCTTCTCCTAAGTATGTTAGACTTTATGATGCTTTCGGTTGGGAAGTGCCGGTATATGTACACCTTCCCCTGATTACGGATGAAAACCACAAAAAGCTTTCTAAGAGAAGCGGACATTCTTCTTTTGAAGATTTAATTGAGCAGGGATTTATTACAGAAGCAGTGGTTAACTATATTGCACTGCTTGGCTGGAGTCCCGAGGACAACAGAGAAATCTTTACCCTGGAGGAACTGATTGCAAACTTTGACTATAAGAGAATCAGTAAATCTCCCGCCGTATTTGATATCGTAAAGCTTAGATGGATGAACGGCGAATACTTAAAAGCCATGGATGCGGATAAGTTCTATGAAATGGCAAAGCCTTATCTGGTAGAAGCGTTAGGTGAAGGCTTGGATTTGGTAAAAATTGCTGCTATGGTTAAGACCCGTATTGAAGTATTCCCCGATATCGCCGCACAGGTTGATTTCTTCAAGGAACTGCCGGAATACGATATTGAAATGTATACCCATAAAAAGATGAAAACGGATGCAGCTTCATCCCTGGAAGTGTTATCCGAATTATTACCCATATTGGAAGAGCAGGAAGATTATTCTAATGATGCCCTCTATCAGACCCTTTTAGCGTATGTAGAAAAGAAGGGCTGCAAGAACGGTTATGCCATGTGGCCTGTAAGAACTGCAGTTTCCGGTAAACAGATGACACCTGCCGGCGCTACGGAAATCATGGAAATACTGGGCAAGGAAGAATCTTTAAACAGAATCCGTAAAGGAATTAAGAAGCTTGAGAATGTATAATAATTTACAGCTTCCTCCTTACGCAGAGCATTTAAATGAGGCGCAGATAAAGGCGCTTATGCACCACCAAGGTCCGGCGATGATACTTGCCGGACCGGGAAGTGGGAAGACCACCGTGCTCACAGGCAGAGTGCAGTATCTGATTACCCATCACAAGGTGGCACCCTCCTCCATATTGGTAATTACGTATACAAAGGCCGCAGCACTTTCCATGCAGCAGCGGTTTATCAGGGAAAATCGCGGTGAGGTGAAACCGGTAGTATTCGGCACCTTTCACGCAATCTGTTATCAAATTCTAAAAAATCAATATCATCTCAAAAGTGACTGCCTGTTATCGGAGCAGGAAAAGAAAAAAATCATAAAATCCCTTTTACGAGAACAAAAACAGAATACAGAATCAGAGGACGCAGATATACTGCTGGGGTGTATCAGTATGCATAAAAACGGTATGGAGATACAAAACTTACCGATACCACCAACTGTGTCAGCAGAAAATTTTGCAAATTTGTATCAGGCATATATTTATAAATGTATGGTGCTGGGAAAAATGGATTTTGACGATATGTTACTCCGTTGCCTTAAACTGTTTACGGAAAGAGAAGATGTGCTTACGGTATGGCAAAAACGGTTTCCTTATATTCTGGTGGATGAATTTCAGGATTGTGACAGAACCCAATTTGCTATTCTGCAATTACTGGCTGGCAAAGAGGCAAATTTGTTTGTGGTGGGGGATGATGACCAGTCCATATATGGGTTTAGAGGCGCAACGCCGGGGATTATGAAGCAGTTTGCAGAAATCTACCCCCATGCGGAAAAAATCTGTTTAGAGGCGAATTACAGAAGCTGCAAAGAGATTGTAGAGGCTTCCAATAAAGTAATTGCAGAAAACGGGGACCGGTTCGGAAAGGTGATGTATTCTGCAAAAGACGAGGGGAATGAAATGGTTGTCCATGGGGACAGGTCTCCGATAATGGTGGTGGGAGTTGCGGATAAAGAGGCGCAAAATCAATTTATTTGTGAGAGGATAAAAGAGATGTCAAAGGAAATGGCATTTAGGGACATGGCAGTTATTTGCAGAACCAACAGGGAAGTCACACTTTTTTTACCGGTACTTGAACAAGCAGGTATTCCCTATACATTAATCGGAAAGCACATGAGTCACTATGCACATTTTACGGTAAAGGATATGGTGGCTTACTTGCAGGCTGCACTGGGAGTTCGCACCCGTAGCAATATGCTGGTTTTTATGAATAAGCCGGTGCGTGGCATCAGAAGGGAGGATTTATCAGAGGGAAAAGTATCCATGGATATATTGGCAGAAAAGTATCAAAGGTGCGGAAACATAGACGCAGCAGAACAAATAATCAAGTTACAAAAAGACCTTAAGAGAGTGGCGTCGTTGTCACCTTGGGCAGCTATCAGTTATATACGAAAGATGGTAGGATATGATGATTGGTTAAAACAAAAAGCAGGTAATGATTTGGAAAAGCGAAAGGAGTGGCTGCAAATACTGGATACGGTTCACAAGGAGGCAAAAAAGTATGGGACTTTGCAGGAGTGGCTTTCTTTTGTACAACAGGAAAGTATGAAACCGGTAGAGTCTGCTTCACAGAACGGCGTGCGGCTTATGACCATGCACAGTGCCAAAGGACTGGAATTTTCTTATGTATGTCTGCCGGATGTAAACGAAGGAGAGATTCCTCACGGAAGAATGCTTTCTATACAGGCAAGGGAAGAAGAACGCAGACTATTTTATGTAGGAATGACCAGAGCAAAAAAAGCTTTGGATATCCTGTACCTGACCGGTACGAAAGAGTATCCAAAGCTTCCTTCTTCTTTTTTAAATCCGATAATGAAGGACTATTCTTCCACCAATTCGTCAAATTCCTGAGAATCCAGATATTCATCAAATGCATCTGCAACAGCATCATATTCCTCATCATTATCAATGTAAATCAGCTCCGGTTCTGCATTAGGATTTGTTTCATCCTCTTTGTAACCGTAAATCCATACTTCACCGTCCTGATTTTCACCGGATTCGTCCAGAGGGAGTAAAATAATATAATCTTTTTCCGCTACAGTTAAGATTGTAATAACTGCACAAGTTACTTTTTGTCCGTCATCCAGTTCCAGTTCAACAGTCATTTCTTCTTCTGCGTAATTGTTATTAGACATAAGCTTCTCCTTTGATAAGTTTATTTTTTATTATTATATCCGCATTAGGACGAACATGCAAATGAATTTATGCCTTTTATACCAAAACTTGTAACAATGTGTTATAATCAAAATATCACTTTTAAAAATAAGAGGGTGTTATTATGATTTTACAGGGCAATACATATCCGTTGGGTGCAACCGTATTTCAGGAAGGTATCCAGTTTACGTTTGTAAGCAAAGAAACAGATTGCGGAGTGGTACTTTTTGATAAAAAAACATTAAAAGAGAAAGAGCGGATTCCTTTTCCGGCAGACTATACAGTGGGTGATATCCACAGTATGTATATAAGCGGAATGAAAAAGGACTGCGTATATTGTTTTTATGAAAAGGATGCACTTGTAACGGACGAGAGGGGAAAAGCTTTCATCGGCATACATGAATATGGGAAAAAAAGCCGGGATACCGATATTTTACCAGCTACCTTTGTCCATAAGAAGTACGATTGGGAAGGGGATGCGTGCCCTTTAGTACCTTATGAGGAATGCATCGGATATTGTATGCATGTAAGAGGGTTTACCAGACATGCCTCTTCTAAAGTAAAGCATAAAGGTACCTTTTTGGGAGTTGTGGAAAAAATACCCTATTTAAAGGAATTAGGCATTACTACATTAGAGTTACAGCCTGCATATGAATTTGAAGAAATAGAAGGGGACAAGATAAATTACTGGGGATATACCCGCGGATTTTACTATACACCTAAAAGTGGGTATGCATATAAAGATGCGGTTGGCGAGTTTAAAGATATGGTAAAAGCGTTGCATAAGGAAGGAATAGAAGTGATTATGCAGTTCTATTTTCCACCCGAAACTTCCAAACGGGAAATGACGGATATTCTGTCCTATTGGATTGCAGAATATCATGTTGATGGGTTTCACTTAAAAGGATTTTCTATTGATATCCGTATGCTTATGCAGGAGCCTGCATTAATGAATACCAAACTTTGGTATTATAGTTTTCCCATGCAACAGGTATTAGCGCAGGAAAAACCAAATGAAAACAGACTTGCGGTATATACGGATGATTTTTATTACGATATGCGACGTTTCCTAAAAGGAGACGAGGGTATGATCAGTGCTGTGATGTACCAGATGCGGCATAATCCGGTTGGAATGGGCAGAATCAATTATCTTACCAATTATGACGGATTGACTTTATACGATTGTGTATCCTACGAAATGAAGCATAACGAAGAGAACGGGGAGAAGAACCTTGACGGAGCTTCCTATAATGCGAGCTGGAACTGCGGAGCAGAAGGAGAAACCCGGAAACGAACCGTTTTGCAACGAAGACAGCAACAGATGAAAAATGCAGTATTATTGTTGTTTTTATCACAAGGTATGCCGTTGATTTTTATGGGAGACGAATTTGGTAATTCACAAAGAGGGAATAATAATCCGTATTGTCAGGATAACGAAATAACCTGGTTAAACTGGAAAGACAGAAATAGTGCCATGGGTAAAAAAATATATGCCTTTACCAGAGAGGTAATTACACTGAGAAAAGCGCATACAGTTTTCAGACAAAAGAACGAACTGCGGATGTGTGATTATATCGCATGTGGTTGCCCTGATGTGTCTTATCACGGTGCGGATGCATGGAGACCGGACACTTCAAATGAAAGCAGACAGTTTGGAATCATGTATTGCGGTGCATATGCGACAGATGCACAAAACGGTATGGAACCGGATTTTTATGTGGCATATAATATGCACTGGGAAGAAAGAACGCTTGCACTTCCAAAATCGGAAAAGGGAATGGAGTGGGAGTTGTGTATCGGTTCTGCCAATAAGGAACCTCAAAGGACCGGTGAGGATACCCCTGGAGTGATACTGCCCGGCAGAAGTGTCTTTGTATATAAAAGTATCGGAGAAAGGAAGTATGTTCCGGATGAAAGCCGTACAGCATTTTAAAACAATAACATATCATAAATGGCTGGTGTTAAAAGGGTGCTTTGCGGTAGGCTTATACAAACAGGGATTGTTGCATGATTTGTCAAAATACGGTCCTTCGGAATTTTTAGTGGGAGCCAGATACTATCAGGGAAACAGAAGTCCGAATAATGCGGAACGTGAAGATATCGGCTATTCCAGCGCCTGGTTGCATCATAAAGGACGTAATAAACACCATTATGAATATTGGATAGACTATTCTTCCCGTGGTGGTATGGTAGGAGTTCCCATGCCCAATAAATATATTGCAGAAATGATTATGGACAGGATTGCTGCCAGTAAAGTCTATTTGGGAGATGCTTATACAGACAGTGCACCATTAGAATATTATATGCAGGGTACGGAAGAGATTCCCATGCATGCGTATACACGGGAAAATCTGGAAAAATTGCTGGTGATGTTGAAGGAATCGGGAGAGAAGAAAACCTTTCATTATATCCGGCGGGTTTTTCTGAAACAAAGATAACCGCTGCATTCACATTTTGAAAAAGAAAGAATAAGATATAGAAAAACACTCAACCAGAGGAGTCATTATGAGTTGTTGGATTATTCTTTTTCTTTTATTTTGTAATAAAGGATGCAACGCTTCAAATAACGGATGTGTGAATCAGGCAGATAACTGTACCTGTCACAATCACGGATGTACAGAACAGACAAATAACTGCACCTGCCACAATTACGGATGTGCAAATCAGGCAGATAACTGCACCTGCCACAATCACGGATGTGCAAATCAGACAGATAACTGCGACTGCCACAAACACGATTGTGATACCACGGATTACAGAGAATGTAATTGTGAAAGAAATTGTGACGAAAGAAATGATAGAAGAGACAGGGAATGGGATTATAGAAGGGATTGGAACTATAACAGGGACAATGACTGCGACTGTGACAGAAATTCCAACTGCAATTAGTATCATTAAGAAGTAAAACAAAAAAGTAAAAGAAGAGTCCGCATGTCATATGATAGAGGGGGAAAAGATGCCATTAATGGAATGTGTTCAGCCGATATCATTGCATGGCGGACTTTTTGATTGAAAAATATAATTTTTTCTAAAAATTTGAATAATATGGGTAGAAATTTCTAATAAAATCGATTATAATGTTACTATGTATTGAATACGTATGGTGTGGGGCATGTATTCACATGAAAGGAGAAGTTGTATGGTAGAGTACATAGTTGGCAATTATCTTGTAGAAACCGGAAGAATGAATGGAGAGCAGTTAGAACAGGTAATTGCAAAATTAGATCAGGTCAGAGTGAAAATGGGGTTATTGGCTGTAGCGGAAGGTATTATGACTGAAGAACAGGCAAACGAAGTGAACCGTTTACAGGCAACCATGGACAAGCGCTTTGGCGATATAGCTGTAGAAAAAGGCTATCTGACTGAAGAACAAATCAGCAATCTTTTGAAAAAACAGGGCAATACTTATCTTGCTTTTGCACAGGCTCTTGAAAATGAAAATCTGATGCAGTTAAAAGATTTGGAAGCTGCCATGGACGAATATCAGGAAGCAAATGGTTTTACAAAGTCAGCCATGGAAGATTTAAGAAGTGATGAACCGGAAAGAATCGTTCCATTGTTCCTGCCCCCTGAGGCTATGATGTATAAAGATGTTGTAGGTGTGCTGGTTCGTACGTTAATCAGATGCATTGACAGACATGTATATATTGGAAAGGCAGAGCTGACAAAAGAAGTGATGATGAAAGAATCTGCATTCCAGAAACTTGTTGGTTTTTCAACCCCTATTGCAGGTTGCAGCGGTATGGAAACAGGACTGGCTGAAGCAGATGGCGGCTTGGATTATATTGCAACAACTTTTTGTAAGGAAGGTCCTTTGGATAAAGAGGACATGCTGGATGCAGCCGGCGAGTTTTTAAACTGTGTAAACGGATTATATGCCAGCGCTTTAAGCAGAAGCGGCAATAATTCTGAATTGGTTCCTCCTATTTATGTAGAAGGGTATGCTTCATTCTGTGCAGAACAGGTATGTAGTGTTCCCATCTATGCAGGTGGTAAAAAAGCAATATATGTAGTTTCCGGAATAAAGTAGGAGGATGAGAAAATGGCGAAAGTATTAATTGTAGATGATTCAAAAATGTCCAGACGTATGTTGAAAAGTATTGTAGAAGGTCTGGAACATGAAATTGTAGGAGAAGCTTCCAATGGTGAGGAAGGATTAAAGATTTATAAAGAAACCCAACCGGATATTGTAACAATGGACATTACAATGCCGGAGATGGACGGAATTGCCTGCTTAAAAGCAATAAAAGAATATGACAGCAATGCAAATGTAATTATGGTTACCGCAGCAGGACAGTCCAGCAAATTAATGGAAGCGTTAAAGGCAGGCGCAAAGGAGTTTATCTGTAAACCTTATGAGCCGGAACAGGTAATTAACGCAATTAAGGAAGTTTTAAAATAAGTTGCTTTACATGTTAATTAGAAAACCCATCGGAATATCCGATGGGTTTTTTGATACCGTTATTCAGTTTTTTTTAAATGGATTTCCGCAATGAAATCGCAAAGGTTTTGTTTATACTCTTTAGTAAGATGTGTAAGACTTGATTTCCTTCCACAGTTCGTTGTAAAGGGTATCTGCTTCATCGCCTAAGTAAGAGAATGTTTCCAGATTGCTATACTGGGTTAAGTCAGGGAATGCAATCTCGGAGTTTCTGATATCTTCATC
The DNA here is from genome assembly GCA_045580245.1 of Lachnospiraceae bacterium. Taxonomy (GTDB): domain Bacteria; phylum Bacillota; class Clostridia; order Lachnospirales; family Lachnospiraceae; genus Acetatifactor. The sequence continues at coordinate 45,543 of JAZNNL010000046.1, read as the reverse complement.
TTCAATCAGTTCTCTTGCAGCATCGTTAGGAGTAGAGTAAGTAATATATTCAAAATTCAGCAGAGCCACATCTGCACGACACATAAAGTCGATAAATTTCTCTGCATTCTCTTTGTTTTCTGCATCTTTAAGGATTACCCAGGAATCAATCCACATATTGGTGCCTTCCTCCGGAATCACATAGGCAAGGTCAGGGTTTTCGCGCTGGGTATAAATTGCTTCACCGGAGTAAATAACACCTAAAGCAGCTTCATTACCAATCATTTTGTCACGAACCTGGTCAACAACATATGCCTGAACCAAAGGTTTCTGGGTAATTAAGAGTTCTTTTGCTTCCTGTAATTCAGCTTCGTTGGTGCTATTCATGGAATAGCCCAATTCTTTTAAGGCAACCATAAATAAGTCACGTACAGAGTCCTGCATTAAAATGCTGTCAGCATACTTTTCGTCCCAAAGAATGGACCAGCTGGTAACAGGTTCGTCTACCATAGTGGTATTGTAGAGAATACCTACGGTTCCCCAGCAGTACGGTACACTGTATTTGTTTTCGGGGTCGAAAGCGGTAGACTGTTCATAATAGCTTGCGCCGATGTTAGCAGTAGCATTGGGTAAGTTGTCCCAGTTTAATTCTGCCAGCATGTCATTATCAACCATTTTCTGAATCATGTAATCGGAAGGACATACCACATCATAGTTGGATGCGCCTGCTTCTACCTTGGGATACATGGTTTCGTTGGTTTCGTATTCATCGTAAATAACCTGAATTCCTGTTTCTTCTTCGAACATTTCGATGGTAACCGGGTCTATGTATTCACCCCAGTTATAAACGTACACCTTTCCGTTAGGATACTTACCGGAGGATCCACAACCGGTAAGTGTGGAGACAATTGTTACGAGACAGAGCCCCAATGCAATAAATTTTTTCATGTTTTTTCTCCTTCTGCCGTTATCACGGACTTTAAAATAATGGTGCAGCTTTGCTGCATGATTAGTTTTTCTTTTCCTTTGGTGTTCTGTTTACCAAAAGGAGAAGAATAAGAACTGTTACGAAAATGATAGTGGATAAAGCATACATTTCAGGTTTGATTCCTTTTTTCACTTCCGTATAGATCTTCGTAGATAATGTATCAATTCCCGGCCCTTTTGTAAAGTGGGTAATGATAAAATCATCCAATGACATGGTAAATGCCATCAGAAAACCGGACATAATTCCGGGTAATAAATCCGGAAAAGTCACTTTGAAAAAGGCCTGCAGGGGAGAAGCGCCCAAATCCAGAGCAGCCTCATAGGTGCTGGGGTTTAGTTGCTTCATACGGGGCATAACACTTAAAATTACGTAAGGAATATTAAACGTGATATGCGCCAGCAGTATAGTGAAGAAACCAAATTGCATTTTCAGAACGATAAATAACAGCATCAGGGAAATACCGGTAACAATTTCAGCGTTTAACATGGGAATATTGGTAATGCCCAAGGCAATGGCACGGGAACGCTTTTTCATGTTTTGTAAAGCGATACATGCTACAGTACCTATTATGGTTGCAATCAGGGAAGAGAGCAGGGCAATGGCCAGGGTATTCCATAATGCCTGCATAATGGCGTCATTCTGGAAAAGTTCTGCGTACCATTTAAAGGTAAAACCGCCCCATTTTGCACGGGATTTACTTTTGTTAAAAGAAAGTACAATCAAAGTGCCGATGGGTGCATATAAAAAGATAATGATAAGGGCAATGTATATGCGTCTTGCAAAGTTTCTCATAATGCATTTCCCTCCCCTTCTTTATCAAATATCAGTGACAATACCATATTTACGATAATAAATATCATAAGTACAATAGAAAGACCACTACCTAAATGCCAGTTGTTGGTTACGGTAAATTCCTGTTCTATAACATTACCGATTAAGAGAATCTTGCTACCGCCTAATAGAGTAGAGATTACGAAAGTGGTCAGTGCAGGTACGAATACCATGGTAATGCCGCTGATAACACCGGGCAGACTTAATGGTAACACGATTCTTGTAAAAGTTTTGACGGAATCTGCACCTAAATCTCTGGCTGCATTGATTACATTTTTATCAATTTTGGTTAAGGAGTTGTAAATAGGTAATACCATAAAAGGTAAAAAGTTGTACACCATACCCAGAACAATGGCGTAGGGGGTATTGATAATTTCCAATGCAGGCAGATGTAACAAGTCAAGTAGCGTATTAATAACACCGCTCTTTTCCAAAAGGGTCTGCCATGCAATGGTACGAAGCAAAAAGTTCATCCACATGGGCAGAATAAAAATCAGTACGATAAATGAGTGCTGATTCCCCTGCATATTGGATAGAATCATGGCAAGAGGATAAGCGAGCAGTAAACAAATGGCAGTACTGATTAAAGACAACAACAAAGAAAACCACAAAGCCTTGGAGTGCTCAGGGGTTATAATAGCCATAATGTTTTCTAAAGTAAATGCACCTGATTTGTCAGTGAGACCATAATAAAATACCATTATCAGGGGAATGATAATGAAGGCCACACACCAGAACAAATAGGGGAGTGATAACATTTTTTTATTCATCTAATTTGGTTGCCTCCTCATCCTCGGATTCCGGTTTGTTCATAATCTGGATGTTAAAAGGATCTACTTTGATACCCACCGAAGTACCTACAGGGAACATACGGGTAGAGTGTACAAGCCATTCAAAGCCGTGTGCCTGTACTTCCATTTCGTAGTGTACACCTTTGAAAATAACGTGGGATACAACACCGGAAATGGTGCCTTCTTCGGGCTTAACCAGTTCTACATCTTCGGGACGGATAACAACGTCAACAGGTTTATACTCACCAAAGCCTTCATCCACACAGGCAAATTTTGCTCCCAGTATTTCAACTAGACGGTCTGTAATCATAGTAGCACCGATGATATTACTTTCCCCGATAAAGTCTGCCACGAAAGCGTTTTCGGGTTCGTTGTAAATACGTTCCGGAGAACCGATCTGCTGGATATAGCCCTGGTTCATAACCACAATGGTATCGGACATGGTAAGGGCTTCTTCCTGGTCGTGGGTAACATAAATAAAGGTAATGCCCAGTTCGTTCTTTAAACGGATTAATTCGTACTGCATGTCCTGACGTAACTTTAAGTCGAGAGCACCCAAAGGCTCGTCCAAAAGAAGGAGTTTGGGTTCGTTTACGATAGCTCTTGCAATGGCAATACGCTGTTGTTGGCCGCCGGAGAGAGAATCGGGCATACGTTTTTCATAACCGTCAAGGTTAACCAGTTTCAGTGCATATTTAATTTTATCGTCAATATATGCTTTGCTCTTATTTTTGATTTTCAGACCGAAAGCAATATTTTCTGCAATGTTCATGTGCGTAAAAAGGGCATATTTCTGGAATACGGTATTTAATTGACGCTTGTTTGCAGGCAGGTTGGTAATATCCTTGTCCTCAAAAATAACGCGGCCGGTATCCGGATGTTCAAAACCGCCTAAAATACGCAGAGTTGTAGTTTTACCGCATCCACTGGGACCCAGTAGGGTTAAAAATTCATTTTCCCTTATATACAGGTTTAAGTCGTCCAGAATCATCTGGCCGTCATAAGATTTGGAAATATGCTCCAAATTAACCAACACATTTTTCATGGTTTGTAAACCTCCGGTAATATAATAAAATCCCTGTAAAAACAGTATACAATCAAGGTTAATTTTATAATGAAATGTCAGAAAAAGCAACGCATATTTTTATATGAAATGTAAAACTTTGTAAAAAAAGAAATTTATGCACAAATTATGAAAAAAAGAGCAGTTTTCCATTAACAAAAAAAAGAGAATATGGTATACTAAACATAACTATACAGGTAGGCAGAAAGGGAGGTTTCATCATGGCACTAAAGCAGGAAAAGATTGTAGCATATGTTTCAACTTATACCATGGGAGACAATCATGGTATTAAAATTTATGATGTAGATATGAAAAACGGAAAGTTTACGGAGAAGGACCAGGTTGAAATTACCAATTCTTCCTATGTAACCATTTCTAAAAGTAAGAAATATCTGTATTCCATTACCGATTTTGGAGTGGAGTCTTACAAGATTTTAAAAGACGGAAGCCTGGAACTGATTAACCATGCTCCGATTAACGGAATGAGAGGGTGTTATCTTTCCACGGATTATAAGGATGAGTTTTTATTTGTGGCAGGATATCATGACGGTAAACTGACCGTGCTTCGTTTGCGTGATGATGGTTCCGTAGGTGAAATCACGGATGAAATTTATCATAAAGGACTGGGAAGTGTGGCAGAACGTAATTTCCGCCCCCATATCAATTGTGCCCGTATGACCCATGACAACAAGTATCTTTTGGTTGCAGACCAGGGGATGGACCATGTAAATGTATATAAACTGGATCATGTACGCGGTACCTTACGACTGGCTGACGTTTTGCGTGGTGATATCGAGTCTGCACCCAGACATATCAAGATGTCAAAACACGGCAGATATATTTATATCGTCCACGAACTGGCTTGTAATATTACGGTATATGCTTATGAGGAAAGAAACGGCAATCCGTATTTTGACAGAATACAGACCATTGTTACCACAGAATCCGATGAAAAGGATTATGGTTGCTCCGCAAGTGCACTGACTTTTTCTGATGATTACAAATATCTGATTTCTTCCACAGCAGGAGAGAACACAGTGGCTATTTATGAAGCAGACCATGAAACAGGGCTTTTAGAAAAGAAATTCTGTTTGCCCATTAGCGGGGAATATCCCAAGGATGCTGCAATTTATCCGGACAATAAGCACATTGTGTCTTTAAATCATGCATCCAATACCATGACGTTCTTTAAAGCAGATTTTGAAAATAAGACGTTAATGATGTGCGCAAAAGAAATCAAGGTTGACAGACCGAATTGTATTGCTTTTCACAAAATTGAGGGTTAAGTATCAGGATTCGGTTGCCGATATATAATACGAAACTATAGGTTAAGAGCAAATGGATTTGCCCAAAGTACATCAAGGAGGAATGTAAAATGAGTGTAAATGCAGTAAATGGTGTAACAGCTTCGCAGGTTTATGCCACTGATTATGCAGTACCAAAGGCTTCTGATGCAGTGAAAGCGGCAGAAACCGCTTCCAATGAATCCGGCGTGGTTTATGAAGCTTCCGAAGCAAAAGAATCAAAAGCAACTTATTCTGTAAACAAAATGAGTGCAGAGGAAAGAACTGCTTTGGTAAATCAGTTAAAGGCGGATTCCGAAGCAAGACAGAACCAGTTGATTTCGCTTGTTCAGCAGATGATGGGCCAGCAGACCAACGCATATGGTCAGGCCAATAATATCTGGCAGTTTTTGGCAAGCGGGAATTATACGGTAGATCCTGCAACCCAGGCTCAGGCCCAGGCAGATATTGCTGAAGACGGATACTATGGTGTAAAGCAGACTTCTGACAGAATTTTTGATTTCGCTTGTGCACTTGCAGGTGATGATGTGGACAAGATGAAAGAAATGCAGGAAGCTTTTGAAAAAGGCTTTAAGCAGGCAGAAGAAACCTGGGGCGGTAAATTGCCGGATATTTCTTATGAAACACAGGAAGCTGTAAATAAGAAATTTGAAGAGTATTATGCTGCAATGGGTGTAGAAGCATAAGCACAACCCCGTTAAGTAAATAGCAGAATGACAGAAACCAAAAGATGCACATTAGGATAGTTTAATGTGCATCTTTTTAGTATGTTTTTTATAAAGGATTTCTCATATATTATAAATATAAAGTAAGTAATGAACCGTGATAGGTTCAACAATGTGTGGAAGGATGAAGTATATGAGAGTTTTAGGTAATATTTTATGGTTTGTTTTTGGAGGTTGCATCAGCGGACTCAGTTGGTTGCTCATCGGATGCTTGTGGTGTATTACCATTGTTGGAATTCCGGTAGGTGTACAATGTTTTAAAATTGCAGGCCTTACATTCTTTCCGTTTGGAAAAGAAGTACAGTACGGTGGCGGTGTGGGAAGCCTGATTTTCAATATACTTTGGATTCTTTTATCGGGTATTCCCCTGGCAATTGAACATTTGACATTTGGCGTTGTGCTTTGTATTACTTTGGTGGGAATTCCTTTTGGCATCCAGCAGTTTAAATTAGCGAAACTGGCACTGTTGCCTTTTGGCGCAACCGTTCGTAAACAAGACTAGAGAGATTGAAATAGTAATGAAAGCTATAAAGAAAAGGAGAGATATAGATATGTCAGACAAGAGATTTAAAAAAGTATATGCACAGGGTTCCATGAATGTAACGGAAATATGGGTTGATAAGCAAACGGGAGTGAATTATATGTATCATGCAGCCGGTTATTCCGGCGGATTAACACCGTTGCTTGACAGAGACGGAAAACCGGTTGTAACACCTGTAACAAGTGATTGGACGGATTAAGAAAAAGCACCATATGGTGCTTTTTCCTTTACTGATTATCTCTTTTATAAAATTCCAAAATCTTATTTGTTCTGGCGCTCATATTGATTAAGAGAGCATCCAGAATCGTAATCGCTACCATGGACTCCATCACAACAACCGCTCTGGGAACAATAATGGGGTCGTGGCGGCCTTTGATTTCTATTGTGATATTTTCACCGTTTTTGTTGACGGTTTCCTGTTCACAGAAAATAGATGGGGTGGGTTTTACATGGGCACGTACCAGAATAGGGGAACCGTCGCTCATGCCACCCAGAATACCGCCAGCATGGTTGGTTTTTTTGTAAACAGAGGTGCCGTCCATAACGAAGGCATCATTGTTTTGACTGCCTTTTGCTTTGGAAACTGCAATGCCGTCACCGATTTCCACTGCTTTAACCGCACCGATGGACATAATGGCTTTGCTTAAGTTGGCATCCAGCTTTTCGAATACAGGGTCACCGATACCGGCAGGCATACCCTCTACAATACATTCCATAACGCCACCGCAGGAATCCTTTTGTGCCATGCATTGTTTCAGATATTCTTCAGCGCGGGCAGATGCGTTTACATCCGGCATAGCGGTAGGGGTAGTGAGAATGGTATCTTTATTGAATGCGTTTGTATCTATTTCAATGGGACCGATGGAACGGGTATAAGCAGTAACGGTGATTCCCATCTCTTTTAATAATTTTGCTGCAATGGCTCCGGCTGCAACCCGGCCAATGGTTTCTCTGCCGGAAGAGCGTCCGCCGCCTCTGTAATCCCGGAAACCGTATTTTTCATCAAAAGTATAATCTGCATGTCCGGGTCTGTAGTAGGACGCAATTTCACTATAATCTGCGGAACGCTGTGATTTGTTATATACAATCAGGGAAATGGGCGTACCGGTGGTAACACCTTCAAACACACCGGATAAGATTTCCACATTATCATCTTCCTGTCGGGGAGTTGAGATGTTACTTTGACCGGGTTTTCTTCTGTTTAAGTAAAGCTGGATATCAACTTCTGACAATTTAAGCCCTGCAGGGCAACCGTCAATAATAACACCTAATGCCTTTCCGTGAGATTCCCCCCATGTTGAAATTTTAAAAATAGTACCGTATGTAGAACCTGCCATAAAAGCCTCCCGATGATTTTGTTTTCATAATACACTATACAATAAACGGAAAGTTACTTGCAACATAATTTTCTTTTAAGAAAGTTAATGCAAAACTAAAAAATATGTGTTATGATATAACAGAATGTAAGTATTTTTAGTTTACGGACAGGATAAACATGAAAAAGACATTTAGGGAGAAGGTGCTGTTTTCGTTTACGAAAACGGCAAAAAAGCACAAATGGTTAAAAGTACCACTGATGCTTTTGATGACAGTGATACTTTCTGTATACTACGCAGGATTAAAAGTTGCCGCTAACGGCAAAAGATATTCCTGTGCTCTTTTGATGCTTCTTTTCATGATGGTAAACAGTAGTTTTTCCACAACAGAAAGTCTGACCGGTCAGGGCGTTGCACCTACCAGGGATGGAGCACAGCTGGTTGCGGAGCAGGAAATTGATACCGCAGAAGTTGCAGTTATTGAAGCGGATGAAGATGTGATGGAAACGATGGATGATGTAGAACTTTTATCCGATGAAGAAATTGATACTTTTACACTGGAAGAAATTTTGGAAAACAACAGTACGTATAGGGATATTGTGGAGAATACGCAGGGAGAAGATGAGGCAGTTCTATCTGTGACGGATTATTCTTCTTATGAATTTGATCCTGACGACTGGCGGCTGATTCTGGTCAACAAGCAGCATTCCATACCGGAAAATTATGTGTTTCCGTTAGGGAATATTACAAACAGTCTGCAATGTGATGAAAGAATTTTGGAAGATTTACTTGCCATGATGCAGGCAGCAAAGGATGAAGGCGTAGATTTGATTATCTGTTCTCCTTACCGTGATTATAACAGACAGACGTATCTGTTTGAAAAGAAGATTACCCGGTATATGAATGCGGGTATGTCCTATATGGATGCGTATAAAACCGCTTCCGTAACCGTTACGGCACCCAATGCCAGTGAACACCAGATTGGACTGGCGATTGACTTTTACAGTAGTTATTATATGAGACTGGACGAAGGCTTCGAGGATACCGAAACCGGAAAATGGCTGGCTGCCAACAGTTATAAATATGGATTCATTCTAAGATATCCGGAAGGAAAAGAATATATTACAGGTATTATTTATGAGCCATGGCACTTCAGATATGTAGGCGTGGAAGCAGCTACAGTGATTACCGAAAGAGGCATTACATTAGAAGAGTTCTGGGAGGATTTATATTAATATGTATCGATTGCTGAAGCAGGAAGGCAGAGCAAAAAGAGGAGAGTTTACCACAGTTCATGGTGTGATTCAGACACCGGTATTTATGAATGTAGGAACGGTGGCGGCCATAAAAGGAGCAGTATCCACTGAAGATTTGGAAGGGATTAAAACCCAGGTAGAATTGTCCAATACCTATCATTTGCATGTGCGCCCCGGTGATAACATTATCAAACAGTTAGGCGGTTTGCACAAGTTTATGTCATGGGATAAGCCTATTTTGACGGATTCCGGCGGATTTCAGGTATTTTCCCTTGCCGGGTTACGGAAGATTAAAGAAGAGGGCGTTTATTTCAATTCCCACATCGATGGACGGAAAATTTTCATGGGGCCGGAAGAGAGTATGCAGATTCAGTCCAATCTGGCGTCTACCATTGCAATGGCTTTTGATGAGTGTCCCAGTTCCAAAGCGGATAGGAAGTATGTAAAAGATTCCGTGGACAGAACCACCAGGTGGCTCACACGTTGTAAAACAGAAATGAACAGATTAAACGGACTGGAAGATACCATTAATAAAAACCAGATGCTTTTTGGTATTAACCAGGGTGCCATTTTTGCGGATATCCGTATTGAACATGCAAAACAGATTTCGGAAATGGATTTGGACGGTTATGCCATAGGCGGACTGGCAGTAGGGGAAAGTCACGAGGAGATGTACTATATTTTAGATGAAGTTGTCCCGCACCTGCCGCTTCATAAACCTACATATCTGATGGGAGTAGGTACACCTGCCAATATTTTAGAGGCAGTGGAGAGAGGCGTGGATTTCTTCGACTGTGTATATCCCACACGTAACGGACGACACGGACATTTGTATACAAACAAAGGTAAAATCAATTTGTTTAATGCAAAATATGAGCTGGATATGCGCCCCATAGAAGAAGGATGTAATTGTCCTGCCTGCAGACGCTATTCCAGAGCGTATATCCGCCATTTGTTAAAAGCAAAAGAAATGCTGGGCATGAGATTGTGTGTGCTTCATAATCTGTACTTTTACAATACCATGATGGAAGAAATCAGGGATGCGCTGGATGCAGGCAACTTTACGGCTTATAAGAAATTTAAGCTGGAAAGTATGGCAAATGGTGATAAATAAAAATTTTATAAAATGCTTGCCCTAAATGGTGAAGTTGTGTATCATATGCAATAGAGCCCATAATAAGGGTAAGGTACAGGAGGAAATAATATGAATATTTTATTAAATGGAGATACAGTAGCCGGAGCACAACCCCAGGGTGGTAGTGGATTTGGATTGATTTTAACTATTTTACTGTATGCATTGATTTTTGGTGCAATGTGGTTTTTCTTAATGAGACCCCAGAAAAAAGAACAGAAGAGACTTGCAGCCATGCTTTCTTCCTTGGAAACAGGAGATTGTGTATTAACTACAGCAGGTTTTATCGGTATTGTAATTGATATTAACGACGATACGGTTATTGTAGAATTCGGTAATAACAAAAACTGCCGTATTCCTATGGAAAAATCTGCAATTACCCGAGTGGAAAAAGCCGGAGAAGCATAAAGTATTATTACGAAAAATAAGACCTTGAAATCCGAAATGATTTCAGGGTCTTTTCTTTGTGGATTTTATATTGAATTTTTCATGATGCTTTGGTATGATAGAAAGAGTAGTTTCATACTGTACCTTGATACAGTATACTTGGCGTATACCGGAAATGAAACGCAAGGTAAAAGTACAGTATGCAGTAACTAGAAAACTAAACAGGAAAGAGGTTTTACAAATGAATTTAAAGATTACCTGTATTCCCGGTGACGGAATCGGACCGGAAATTGTGGCAGAAGCAAAAAAAGTCGTGGTAAAGGCCGGAGAAAAGTTCGGATTTACCCCTGATTTTACAGATATTTTAATGGGCGGTGCCTCTATTGATGTGCACGGTGTCCCTTTAACGGATGAAGCAATCGAAACCGCAAAAGCGGCTGACGCAGTATTGATGGGTTCCATCGGCGGTGATACCACCACATCTCCCTGGTATAAACTGCCTCCCCAGAACCGTCCCGAAGCAGGACTTTTAAAAATCCGTAAGGCTTTGAATCTGTTTGCAAATTTAAGACCCGCACTTCTTTATAAGGAATTGGCTGCGGCTTGTCCTTTAAAAGAGGAAATCAGTGCAGCGGGCTTTGATATTATGATTATGCGGGAGTTAACCGGCGGTCTTTACTTCGGAGAACGTAAAACCATTGAAGAAAACGGTGTACGCAAGGCTATCGATACACTTACATACGATGAGAACGAAATCCGTCGCATTGCAATCAAAGGCTTTGAAATTGCAATGAAGAGAAAGAAAAAAGTTACCAGTGTGGATAAGGCGAATGTACTGGATTCTTCCAGATTGTGGCGAGCAGTGGTAGAAGAAGTGGCAAAGGATTATCCGGAAGTAAAACTGGAGCATATGTTAGTGGATAACTGTGCAATGCAGCTGGTAAAAGACCCTGCACAGTTTGATGTCATTCTTACTGAGAATATGTTTGGGGATATTTTATCCGATGAAGCAAGCATGGTAACCGGCTCAATCGGTATGCTGGCAAGTGCATCTTTAAACGATACCAAATTCGGTCTGTACGAACCCAGCCACGGTTCCGCACCTGATATTGCAGGTAAGAATATTGCAAACCCCATTGCAACTATTTTAAGTGCGGCTATGATGTTACGTTACAGCTTTGATTTGGATGAGGCGGCTGACGCTATTGAAGAAGCAGTAAAAAAAGTACTGGCAGAGGGTTACCGCACCGGAGACATTATGTCTGAGGGCTGCGAGAAAGTAAGCTGCTCTGATATGGGTACTTTGATTGCTGAGAGAATTTAGGAGGAAAAAGACATGAGAAGTGATTCTGTAAAAAACGGTACCAGTCAGGCACCTCACAGAAGTTTGTTTAACGCATTAGGTTATACCGAGGAAGAGAGAAGAAGACCTTTAATCGGTATTGTAAGTTCTTATAATGAAATTGTTCCCGGACATATGAATCTGGATAAGATTACGGAAGCAGTAAAAATGGGTGTTGCCATGGCGGGTGGTACCCCCGTTATGTTCCCTGCAATCGCAGTTTGTGACGGTATTGCAATGGGACATATCGGTATGAAGTACAGCCTGGTAACCAGAGATCTGATTGCAGACAGTACCGAATGTATGGCAATGGCACACGGCTTTGACGGTTTGGTGTGTATCCCTAACTGTGATAAGAATGTGCCCGGGCTTTTGATGGCTGCGGCTAGATTAAACATCCCTACCGTATTTGTATCCGGCGGTCCTATGCTTGCAGGCCGTGTGAAAGGCTGCAAAACCAGTTTGTCCTCCATGTTTGAGGCAGTAGGTAGTGTGGCTGCAGGCACCATGACCATGGATGAATTAAATGAATTTGAAGAAAAGGCTTGTCCTACCTGCGGTTCCTGTTCCGGTATGTATACCGCAAACTCCATGAACTGCCTAACTGAAGCAATTGGTATGGGTCTTAGAGGAAACGGTACCATTCCTGCAGTTTATTCTGAGAGAATCCGTCTGGCAAAGCATGCCGGTATGAAGATTATGGAGCTGATTGAAAAGGATACCAGACCCCGTGACATTATGACTGCGGAAGCATTCAGAAATGCTTTAATCGTAGATATGGCACTGGGTTGCTCTACCAATACCATGTTACATTTGCCTGCAATCGCACATGAAGCAGGTGTGGAACTCAATTTACAGATGGCAAATGAACTGTCTGCAATTACTCCTAACCTGTGTCACTTGGCACCTGCAGGTCATACCTATATGGAAGATTTAAACGAAGCAGGCGGCGTATACGCAGTTATGAAGGAATTATCCAAGTTAAATCTGCTGAATCTGGATTTGATTACCGCAACCGGACAGACCGTTGGTGAAAATATTAAAGATGCAGTAAATAAAGATGAAACCGTTATCAGACCTGTGGAAAATCCTTATTCCAAAACCGGTGGTATCGCAGTGCTGACCGGTAACTTAGCACCTGATTCCGGTGTTGTAAAACGTTCCGCAGTGGTAGAAGAGATGATGGTACATGAAGGGCCCGCAAGAGTATTTGACTGCGAAGAAGATGCTATTGAAGCAATTAAGGGCGGAAAAATCGTAGCAGGTGATGTTGTGGTTATCCGTTACGAAGGTCCTAAGGGTGGTCCCGGTATGAGAGAAATGTTAAATCCTACCTCAGCTATTGCAGGTATGGGACTTGGCTCCTCAGTAGCATTGATTACTGACGGTCGTTTCTCAGGTGCTTCTCGTGGTGCTTCCATCGGACACGTTTCTCCTGAAGCAGCAGTTGGCGGACCGATTGCACTGGTAGAAGAAGGCGATATTATCAGCATCAATATTCCGGAAAACACCTTAAATGTTAAGGTTTCCGATGAAGAAATGGCGAAGAGACGCGCAAACTGGCAGCCCAGAGAACCCAAGGTAACTACAGGTTATCTGGCACGCTATCGTGAACTGGTAACCAGCGGTAACAGAGGCGCTATTTTGGAAATTCCTAAAAATTAAATGCTGTTGTTTTTGTTGAAAATTGTTCCGACGGAACTCGTTTGCACTCGAAAAAGACGCAGCGGTACATAAGCCTGCATAAAACGCAGGCTAAGTGCCGGCGTCTTTTAACGGTTCCTTACGGAAACAATTTTCAGTGAAAGAACAGAATATAAATTTTTCGGAATATCAAAATATACATATAGGAGGATAAACTAATGCAGCTTACAGGTGCTGAAATTGTAATAGAGTGTTTGAAAGAACAAGGAGTAGATACTGTTTTCGGTTATCCCGGAGGTACTATTTTAAATATTTATGATGCTCTTTATAAGCATAGTGATGAAATTAATCATGTTCTTACTTCTCATGAGCAGGGGGCTTCCCATGCGGCAGACGGTTATGCACGTGCAACAGGAAAAGTGGGTGTATGCATGGCAACCAGCGGACCCGGTGCAACTAACCTGGTAACCGGTATTGCAACCGCATATATGGATAGTGTGCCCATGGTAGCAATTACCGCAAACGTGAATTTGCCGTTATTAGGAAAGGATACCTTTCAGGAAATTGATATTGCAGGTGTTACCATGCCAATTACCAAGCATGGTTATATTGTAAAAGATGTAAATGTGTTGGCAGATACTATCAGAAAGGCTTTTAAAATTGCAAAAACCGGACGCCCCGGTCCTGTACTGGTAGATATTACCAAGGATGTTACCGCAAATGTGTGCGAGTATACACCAGTAGTACCTGAAGAAATTAAGACAGTAAACAGATATACCGAAAGCGATTTAGAAAAAGCGGTTGCGTTAATTCGTCAGGCAAAGAAACCCTATATTTATTTAGGCGGTGGTGCTATTATTTCTGATGCTGCAAAAGAAGTAAGAGAGTTTGCAGAGCTGATTGATGCCCCTGTTTGTGATACATTGATGGGTAAAGGTGCTTTTGATGGTAAATCAGAAAGATATACCGGTATGATTGGTATGCATGGTACCAAGACCTCCAACTTTGGTGTCAGTGAATGTGATTTGCTGATTGCTTTAGGAGCACGTTTTTCTGACCGTGTAATCGGTAACCCCAATACTTTTGCAAAGAATGCAAAGGTATTACATATTGATATTGATGCTGCAGAAATCGGTAAAAATATCCCGACCTATGCAAGCATTGTAGGTGATTTAAAATGTGTCCTTACAGAGCTGAATTCCCGACTGGATAAACAGGAACACAGTGAGTGGATGGCACATATTAAAGAATTTAAGGAGAAATATCCTTTAAAATACAATACCGAACAGTTATCCGGTCCCTTCATTATTGAAGAAATAGACCGTGTAACGAATGGCGATGCAGTTATCAGTACTGATGTGGGTCAGCACCAGATGTGGGCTGCGCAGTACTATAAATATACTAAGCCCCGTACATTCCTTTCTTCCGGTGGTTTGGGAACCATGGGTTATGGTCTTGGTGCATGTATCGGTGCCAAGATGGGCAGACCTGAAAAAGTCTGTATCAATATTGCGGGCGACGGTTGCTTTAGAATGAATATGAACGAACTGGCAACTGCAAGCCGTTACAATATTCCCATTATCCAGGTGGTAATTAATAATCATGTGCTGGGTATGGTTCGTCAGTGGCAGACTCTTTTTTATGATCACAGATATTCCCAGACTATCCTTACCGATAAAGTGGATTTCTGTAAAGTGGCAGAGGGCTTAGGCTGTGAAGCTATCCGCGTAACCACCAAAGAAGAATTGGCACCGGCCATTGAAAAAGCAATTTCATTAAATGCACCTGTATTAATTGAGTGTGTGATTCAGGAAGACGACAAGGTATTCCCTATGGTACCTGCCGGGGCACCTATCAGTGATGCTTTTGATGAAGATGACTTGAATAATGTGTAATTTGTTTCTGTAAATACAGATTCATACATCAGACAGGCAGATGAAAAAGAAAACAATGCTTATAATATGGATTTCATTCATGGTAGGTGTTATAGCATTTACGGTTTCCTATCTTTCCATTGGGTTTTATTTTAAAGGTACATTTTATCCGGGAACCTATGTAAATGGCATATATTGTACCGGCAAAAGCGTGGATGAAATCAACCGTGAATTAATAACTTTATATGAAGCGGAGCATTTTTCGGAGGGGGAAAGCTTGCAGATACAAGATGAGTCGGGTAATGCTTACGATATTGCTTTGCAGGATGTGTTTTTTGAGGTTGACTACACTGGTCAATTAGAAGCTCTGAAAGATAACCAGAATCCTTTCGGCTGGATAAAAGGATTGCTTGGTGCCGCTACATATAATGTTTCACCACAGATTATTTTTTCCGAGGAAGCTTTGATAGCAGAAATTTCGGAGTGCGGTATCAGGGAGCAAAACAGACATACCGATGCAGCGGAAGCACAAATAGTTGAGATACGTTTTGAGAAAGCGTATATGCTGTTTGACGGAAGAATACATGTGCTGGATAATGCACTGGTTTCACAAAAAGTAAGGGATGCCCTTTCAGCAGGAATCTATTTTGTGGATGTGTCGGACTGTTATACGGATCTTCCCTATACGGAGGAAATGCGAAAGACGCTTGCGCTTTTTGAAAAGGTAGAGGATTTCCAGCATAGCGGCATTATTTATGATATGGGAGACGAAAAGATTCCGTTGTCACCGGCTATTGTCAGCACTTTTATTACCTTAGATGCACAGGGGAAATTTGTGCTTGATGAAAATGGTGATTTAATCTGGGATGAAGAACAAATTGCAGCATTCATAGATTCCCTTTGCGCTGAATATGATACCTATGAAAAGATACATACGTTTCAGGCTACCAGAGGGGAGACTGTATTGATTGAAGGCGGCACTTACGGAACCCGTATAGACAGGGAAGCGGAAGTTACGTATTTAATACAGGCCCTAAAAAATAGGGAGCGCGGTCTTCATGTACCGGCCTACGAAAGAGAAGCGTACCACAGAGGCGTTAACGATATTGGAAATACTTATGTGGAAGTAGATATGACAGAACAAAAGCTCTATTTTTATCTGGATGGAGAACGCATAATAGAAACGGATATTGTAACCGGTAATATGCGCAGGGGATGGGATACGCCGGAAGGAGTTAACTATGTATATGCACTGCAGAAAAACAGGACCTTAAGAGGTGCCACCTATGCAACCTTTGTAAAATACTGGGCACCTGTTGTAGGAAATATCGGATTACATGATGCTGCCTGGAGAAGTGAATTTGGTGGAGATATCTATGAAACAAGCGGTTCCCATGGCTGTGTGAATATTCCCCAGGAAGTGATGGCCGAGTTGTTTCCTTATTTGGAAATCGGTATGCCGGTAGTGATGTTTTATTGAGGAATTTGTCAAAAATTGAAAATAATTTAACAATTTAGTTGACTAAAGCAAAACTTAAGTTTACAATATTAACAATGTTTATTATTTACATGGTTGTCATGTAAATGAAAGAGACTTATAAAAGAAAATACAATTCATAAGAATATGAGGAGGAAATTGACGTGCGAGTTTACAATTTTTCAGCAGGTCCGGCAGTATTGCCCGAAGAAGTATTACAGGAAGCAGCAGATGAAATGTTTGACTATCAGGGTAGCGGCATGTCCGTTATGGAAATGAGTCATCGTTCCAAAGTGTATGACAAGATTATTAAGGATGCAGAAGCAGACTTAAGAGATTTATTGAATATTCCTGACAACTACAAGGTATTATTCTTACAGGGTGGTGCAAGCAGCCAGTTTGCCATGATTCCCATGAACCTGATGAAGAATAAAGTGGCTGACTACATCGTAACCGGCCAGTGGGCAAAGAAAGCTTATCAGGAAGCGCAGATTTACGGTAAAGCAAATAAGATTGCAAGCAGTGAAGATGAGACTTTCTCTTACATTCCTGATTGCTCCGATCTTCCTATCAGCGAAGATGCAGACTATGTTTATATCTGCGAAAATAACACCATTTACGGTACCAAATTCAAAACCTTACCTAACACCAAGGGCAAAGATTTAGTATCCGACGTATCTTCCTGCTTCTTATCCGAGCCGATGGATGTAAGCAAGTATGCACTGATTTACGGTGGTGTACAGAAGAACATCGGTCCTGCAGGTGTTGTAATTGCCATTATCAGAGAAGATTTGATTACCGATGATGTACTTCCCGGCACACCTACCATGTTCAAATACAAGATTCACGCTGACAACGAATCCTTATACAATACTCCTCCCGCATACGGTATCTATATCTGCGGCAAGGTATTTAAGTGGATTAAGAAGCAGGGCGGTCTTGCAGCAATGAAAGAGTACAATGAAAAGAAAGCAAAAGTATTGTATGATTTCTTAGATGAAAGCAAAATGTTCAAGGGTACCGTAAGAAAAGAAGACCGTTCCTTAATGAACGTTCCTTTCGTAACCGGTAACGAGGAATTGGACGCTAAGTTTGTAAAAGAAGCTGCAGCTGCAGGTTTCGTAAACTTAAAGGGTCACAGAAGCGTAGGCGGTATGCGTGCTAGTATCTACAACGCAATGCCTATCGAAGGTGTAGAAAAACTGGTAGAGTTCATGAGAGAATTCGAAAAAAATAACGCATAGGAGAGAAGAAATATGTTTCAGTACTATTGCCTGAATCCCATTTCAAACGTGGGTCTGGAAAAATTCACAGATAACTATAATAAAACTGACAATATCGAAGAAGCAGAAGGTGTACTGGTAAGAAGTGCAGCTATGCATGATATGGAATTACCTGCAAACTTACTTGCAGTAGCAAGAGCAGGTGCAGGTGTTAACAATATTCCTTTGGACAAATGTGCAGAAAAGGGTATTGTAGTATTCAATACACCCGGTGCAAACGCAAACGGCGTTAAGGAACTGGTTATTGCAGGTATGTTACTTGCAGCCAGAGATGTAGTAGGCGGTATCGAATGGGTAAAAGAAAACCAGAACGATGAAAATATCGCAAAAACTGCAGAAAAAGCTAAGAGCAGCTTTGCAGGAAGAGAATTGACCGGCAAGAAGCTGGGTATCATTGGTTTGGGTGCTATTGGTGTTAAGGTGGCAAATACCGCAAGACATTTCGGTATGGAAGTTTACGGTTACGACCCTTATGTTTCCGTAGACGCTGCATGGAACTTAAGCAGAGACGTTAAGCATGTATTAAACGTAGAAGATATCTACAAGACCTGTGATTACATCACCATTCATGTGCCTCTCTTAGATTCCACCAAGGGCATGATTGACAAAAATGCCATTGATATGATGAAGGACGGCGTAGTTATCTTAAACTTCGCACGTGACCTTCTTGCAAACGAAGCAGATGTTCTGGCAGCTTTAGAAAGCGGCAAAGTACATAAATATGTTACAGACTTCCCTAATCCTACCACAGCAGGTAAGAAGGGTTGTATCGTAATCCCTCACTTGGGAGCTTCCACCGAAGAATCCGAAGATAACTGTGCAAAGATGGCAGTAAAAGAGATGATGGATTACTTAGAAAACGGTAATATCAAAAACAGTGTAAACTATCCTGCATGTGATATGGGCGTATGTACCCAGGCAGGTCGTATTGCAATCTTCCACAAGAATATTGCAAATATGATTACCAAGTTTACAGAATGCTTCGGTGATGTTGGTATCAATATCAGCGACATGACCAGCAAATCCAGAGGAGAAGTGGCTTACACCATGTTAGATGTTGAAAGTGCAGCAACTCCTGATATTGTAGAAAAGTTGAGCTCTATTGACGGTGTATTCCGTGTAAGAGTGGTTAAATAAGTAATATATATAAAGGGCGGTCTATGAGTAGACCGTCCTTTTTTACACTGCAACGATATAATAAATATTTGAAGAACAACGCCACGGTCGATGGCATTGTTATGAGGGAAAAGTATGTACGGCAAAAATATAATGATAATTGATGATGATATCCATATTGGTAATATGTTAGAGGAAACATTGCAGATGGAAGGTTATATCGTTACCAGAGCCTATTCCGGTACAGAAGCGCTTTTAGTGCTTAAGGATAGGAAGCCGGATTTGATTCTTCTGGATTTGATGCTACCGGGATTAAGCGGAGAAGAGTTATTGCCTCATATTAAGAATATACCGGTAATTGTGGTAAGTGCCAAAATAGATGTGGGAAATAAAGTCAAACTTTTACTGGATGGAGCGGTTGATTATGTGACGAAACCTTTTGATATCAATGAGCTTTTGGCAAGAATTACCGTGCAGCTTCGTAAAGTTGAAAGTGTGACGGAAGAAATTTTGGTAAAGGTAGGAGATATTCTCCTGAATACAGACCTTTTAGTAGTGGAAGCCATGGGGGAAGAAATTGCATTAACCAGAACAGAATGTGCCATTCTAAAGATTCTGATGCAAAATGCCGGAAGACCTATTGGACGCAATACAATTTTAGATAAGATTAGTATGGATACGCCTGACTGTACAGAGCGTTCCCTTAAGCAGCATATCAGTAATATCCGTAAAAAACTACAGGCGGTATGCGGTGTGGACTATATAGAAGCAGTATACGGAATAGGATTCAAATTTATATCTTGACCATATCTTGACAATCCTTTGACCGGTTTCTTGACCTTTTTATGGTTTAATAGACATATCAAAGAGATACAGGAAAGAGAACGGAGGAGAATCAAATGCAATATGTTTTGAAAACGAAGGGGCTTTGTAAGTATTACGGTAATTATAAGGCACTTGAAAATGTAAATATGGAGATACCCCAGGGAGCCATTTATGGTTTTGTGGGAAATAACGGTGCAGGAAAGACTACCCTAATTCGTTTGTTGTGTGGATTACAGCATCCCACAAACGGAAGTTTTGAGATTTTTGAAATTCCGAATACGCATAAAGACATCTGTCATGCAAGAAAGCGGATGGGTGCAGTGGTAGAAACCCCGGCATTGTTTTCTGATATGACTGCCGAGAATAATTTAAAACAACAATATTTAAATCTGGGTCTTCCTACCTACGACGGTATCAAAGAACTGTTAGAGCTGGTAGGACTTAGTAATACGGGCAAGAAAAAGGTAAAGAATTTTTCCCTGGGCATGCGTCAGCGTTTGGGCATTGCGATTGCACTCTGCGGAGAACCGGATTTCATTGTTTTGGATGAACCTATTAACGGTCTGGATCCGCAAGGTATTATTGAAATAAGAGAATTGATTTTGAAACTGAATAGGGAAAAGGGGATTACCTTTTTGATATCCAGCCATATTCTGGATGAACTTGCAAAGCTGGCAACCCACTATGGTTTTATTGACAAAGGGCGCATGATTCGTCAAATGAGTGCACAAGAATTAGAAAACACCTACAAGAAACGGGTCAGAATGGTGGTAAGTAATGTGGATATTCTTGCGGCTATTATGGATAAAAAAGGAATAGGATACAGTATTATTGACCATACAACAGCGGATGTCTATACAGACTTGAAGTTTTCAGAATTAGCGTTGGACTGTGCAAACAATGGTTGCGAAATCATATCCATGGAAATGCAGGAGGAAAGTCTGGAAAGCTTTTATATGTCTCTGGTGGGAGGTGCTGGTGATGTATAGGACACTTTGTGCTGACTTTCGAAAGCTGATGTATCATAAATGGTTTTGGATAATTATGATTGTATTTTCTGTGGGAACTGCAGTTTTGTTCAGTATATTGGATAAAATTATCATTATGATAGATAAATCGCCTGTATATTATGCGGATGCGAATTTAACCGCTTATCCTGCATTGGTACCATTTGTTCTTGCTACTATGGCAGGCGTGTATCTGGGAGGGGAATTTCAAGAGGGTACCTTGCGTAATAAATTGATTACGGGAACAAAAAGAAATGAAATCTTTTCTTCCACAACAATCATTATGGCTTTTACCTCTGTGGTTTTTCAATTGGTAGCGACAGTTTGCGTTCTTGTGTCAGGAAAGCTTTTTTTTGACGGGTTTATGACAACAACAAATGGAATACTCAAAATGACATTGGTACATTCCATGGCATCAGTTGCCGTTTCTGTTATATTTACCTGTGTTTCCTTTATGATTGGGAACGGCAAGTGGCTGGCATTATGTTGTGGGGTCTTTGCAATTATTTCAAAATTTGTATCTGTGGAAGTATGCTCTAAACTGTTTCCGGAAACCGGCGTTTGTATGCTTAGCGGGAAAAAACTTGCAATATATGAATGGATTGATAAATATATACCGTTTTCTTATTTAAACGGAGGTATCCGCTATCCGATGCATACATACATGATTGGTTGTATGGCTTGTATTGCGGTTGCTTTTGTGGTCGGTTTATTGGTTTATCAAAGAAAGGATATCAAATAAAATGAAAAACTTATTAAGAGCAGATTTGCGAAGATTGTTTCATAATATATTTTATCTAAGCTGTTGTATACTGGCATTTTTGATTACATGGTACTATACCCGTAACGGTGCGCAGTTTGGGATTCAGTATAACGCAAACGCTAATCAGTATATGGTGTTTGTCAGTGCAGGTGTTCTTGCATTTTTCTCAATATTTCCGGCATTGTTTCAGTCAACGGAATATGGAGATGGAGTTATTAAAAATAAAATAGCGGTGGGGCACAAACAGACAAGCATTTATCTGTCACAGTTTATTACAATATGTGTAGCTGCATTTATTATGGTACTATGCTGGCTTGGCGGCGGTCTTTTGGCCGGAGCACAAATGGATAGAGGGTTATTGAAATATACATGTGTTTTGTTTTTTTACAGTATGGCATATGTGTCCGTTATGACTTGCATCTGTATGAGGATTACAAAAATGGCTATTGCAATCGGTTTGCAGATTATGATATTCCAATTCAGCTTTAATGCGGCACTGATTTTAAACGGTGTATTTGCCATGACTGAAGGAAGTATTGCAAAGGCAGCACAGGTTATGTTAAATTTTATTCCTATGGGACAGTGGATATCCAATACTTCACTTGTGGATGATACGGTGACTTTGGGATTGTTTCCTCAAACAGCACTTTCGTTCATTGTGGTTGCGGTATTTTTCGGTATGGGTATGTTTAGGTTAAACAAAAGAGAAATTAAGTAGTAGGGAAGGTATTGGTATGGAATGGATTCTTCTGATATGTGTTATAATCATTGTTTTGTTACTTATAAAGATTTATTTAATGAAAAAAGCAACAAGGGAAATTACAACAGAATTATCGGAGTATGTAAAACCGCATACCAATGCCTTGCTTACGGTATCCTGTAGAGATCGGGATATACGCATCCTGGCAGATGCATTAAATAAAAATATGCAAGAGGTTCGGGAAGCATATCGGAAATATATTCTGGGTGACAGAGAAATGAAAACTGCCATCACCAATATTTCACACGATTTAAGAACACCCCTGACTGCGATATGCGGTTATCTGACATTGGGGAAACGGTTGGAGAAATCCGATGAATTAAGCAGGTATCTTGCCATAATGGAAGAACGTGCTCTTTATATGAAAAAACTTACGGAAGAACTCTTTGCTTATTCGGTTCTTTTATCTTCAGAAGAAGAACAGGAAAAAGAAGAGGTATTAATAAACAGACTCTTGGAAGATTGCCTGATGGAATACTACGCAGCTTTGGCTGAGAAGGGGATTACACCTGTTGTAGAAATAACAGATACAAAGATTATAAGGAAACTTGATAAATCCCGCATGGAACGTGTTTTGTCCAATTTAATCAGTAATGCAATTAAGTATAGTGACGGTGATTTGGTGATTTCCTTAACCGATAGTGGTATGATTACTTTTTCTAATGAAGCATCCGGACTTTCTACTGTTGAGGTGGAAAGAATATTTGACAGATTTTATACGGTAGAAACGGCAAGAAAGGCAACCGGTATTGGTTTATCCATTGCAAAGGCATTTGTGGAACAGATGGGAGGAAAGATTTCTGCACGATATGAAGAGGGTAGGCTGATTATAGAAATAATATTTTCTGAATAATATAGTTGTATAATGTGACTTACCGCAGGCGTGAGAGTATGCAATGCATATTCTCGCGTCTGTTTTTATTCCGGAGTAACAATTTTATAAAAAAAATTAAATTTCTGCAACCTTTTCCTTTTCATAGTGGTATTACTCATGTAAGGGCATTTAAGAAAAGTGTTCTGACATAAAAAACACGAATAGAAAAACAGGAAATAAAGAGAGGAAAAAACTATGAAAAAGAAAATCGTAATGGTATTACTGGCAATGACAATGGCATTTTCTGTTACTGCTTGCAGCAGTACCAAGGATGTGGTATCTACCAAGTATGAGGATGATGATGAGAAAGATGATGAAGATGAGGACGACGGGGAAGAAGATAACAAGCAGGATTTAGAAGAAACCAAAGAAGAGAACGACGATAATGAAAACAATGACGATAAAGAAGATAACGACACAGGCGAAACAGAAGAAGCGGATGATGAAGAAAAGAAGCCTGCATCCGGCGTTGTATTAGGCGGCGAGTTCGATAAGGACTACGACGGTTTTGAATATATCTATTGTGAAACATTGATGACAGAATCTGAAGAAAATGAAACGACAGGTAAAATGGAAAGTGAATCCCTTCTTGTATTTATTCCAAAGGCAGATTATGCGAGTGTAAACAGGGATACTGCCTATGCAGAAGATTTGGGCGTGGATTTCAGGGTAACACTAAATCCTTATATCCGTTATGAAGAAGAGGATTATCTGCCGGAAGAAAATCTTGCATATTACTTAGAAAGCAAATTTAATCCTTTTTACAGTACAGACTACAAAGATATTGAAATATCAGAAGTAGAAAATCTGGATAAAGGTGTGAAAGCCACTGTAAGATATTGTTATTATGACAGATGGACCGAATCCTATATGCCGATTTTCTGTACCTATTACATGACAGAACTTTCCAAGGACTTATCGGTACTGGTAGAAGTAGAAATTAACTTAGAAGATGTTACCGGAAAGACAGATTTTCTGCTTACAGAACTGGAAACCTTCTATGAATTTGATATTGACTGGGACAAAGCAGAAGCACAGAAGAAAGTAGATAACTATCTGAACAGTCCGGAAGCAAATGTGAATTTGGTTTCTACCGGATATATGATGTTTGAACTTCCTCAGGGCTGGTCACAGGATTATTCTTATAATGATTATACTTCCAATGCATTTGCACCCAAAGGTGATGTGGAAAAAGCAGGTTGCGTCGTTGATGTGTACCGCGAATACATGGGTATGGAAAGCTTTGATATGGCTGATTTGATGGCGACTGAAGAAGATTTGGAAGACTATAAAGAATTCATGGCAGAAAGCCTTGGAGATGATGCAAAGAACATTGTGGCAGAATACTATGGGGAAACACCTATCGGCAACGCATTAAAATTCAGTTACACACTTCAGGATGGAGAATATGAACAAATCGCAGTGGTTTATGTTATTACAAACGGTGATTATGTTTATTCTATCGAAGGTACGGCTCTGACTGAAAGCAATGTGGATATAAATACTGTTATGGATACCGTGATTGCAACAGCTGTTTTGGATAACTAATTTGAAAAAATAGTATATTGGAAATATTCTCCCGATAGCGTATACTGGAGAATAGGGAATGATTACGTTATCGGGAGATAAAAATGAACGGGGATATTCGTCAATTGACAACAGAGGAAATCGTAGAACAGTACGCAGATATGGTCTATCGGGTCGCAGTAAATGAAACGGGAAACAGGACTGATGCGGAAGATGTATTTCAGGAAGTTTTTTTGCGGCTGGTTAAGTACAGAGACCGGATTACAACCAAGGAGCATTTGAAAGCGTGGCTAATCCGCGTCACAACAAACTGTGCCAGAAAGCATACAGGCAGTTCCTGGAGTAAAAAAGTAGTATACTTTAATGAAGAAGAAAATGATATCACACCGGATGAGAATGCAGCTTCTGCATATGAAGAAGTGGAAAATGCAGATTCTTCTCTGACGGAAGCAGTATCTAAGTTGCCGGAGCGATATAGGATTGTAGTGTATTTGTTTTATTATGAAGAGCATAGTGTGGCAGAGATTGCAAGAATTTTAGGAGAAAAAGAGTCCACTGTAAAATCCAGATTGCACAGAGCCAGGGAGATGTTAAAAATCAAACTGGAGGGAGAAGAACCCGGATAGCCTTTTAAGAATGGCGGAATGTGAGGAAGTATGAATAACACGGAATTCAAAACACAATATCAGGAAGAAGTAAATGAATGGAAGGCCCCTGCAGATTTGATTGCCAGTACCAAACTGGCTGTAGCTGTTGAAGAAAAGGCAATAAAAGATAAGAAGAAAAAAGTAAAATATCTGTATGCTTCCTTTGCTACGGTTGCAGCTGCGTTAGCTTTGTTAGTAGGTGTTATGGGATTTGTAAACATGCAAAAAGGCGCCAATACATTACAGGGTACTACCATTTATCTTGGAGAGAATAAAGGTGAAATCTATCTGGAAGAACAGATTGAGATAGACAGAACCGCCATTTTGCCCATGGTATTTTTAAAGGATGTTACATGGGAAGAAGAAATCCATGGAACAACAGTAAAATTTACCGCTGATGAAGAGGGAAATTATCTTGCTGCCTTTGAAGAAGATGAGGCGTATGTGGTGGTGTATTCCAAACTGACAGACGTAGAGGAAATAAAGACTTGTGTAGAAAAGATACTTAACGGAACCGCAGAATAAAAGGGATGAACCGGTAAATGTGTGAAACGGAATCGGGAAAGGATAATTTTTAACATGAAAATTGATAATAACAGCTTTTTGTTTTTGTTACAAAAAAAGAAAAAGGGTGGCGCAGTGTTGCCGGTATTGGTATGTCTGGCACTTGTGATAGCATTGTTGGGCACCGGATTTTTGTCCGGTCTGTTTGTAGGAAGAAGCAGCATTTTGACGGCAGGCGGCTTAAAGCCTCAGGACGGTACCGGCTCTCTTTCTGCAATCGGAGAAGTGGATGGTGAAGTGGCAGAACTGGTAGGGCGTATAGAAGATGCCGAGAACGAAAATGGCAATAATGAAGATAGCAACAATGAAGATTCTTATTCTTCCGTAACTGACGGGGAGGAAGAAATCTTTGTGGACGGCGAGTATGTAACTGCTACTTATCTGGCAGAACTGACCAAAGATAAATATAAAGAGGAAACTTCCCCTTATGGCTATACATACGGACCCGCCATTACCGGACTTACCCGTCATGACCCTATTGTAATCCATTTGGGCTTTGACCCGTATGAATTGGGAATCGAATACTGGACAGAACTGATTAATCTATATGAAAATCCTGAATTAATGAGTGAAGTGGGTCCCAGTAGCTGGGAATATGATGAAAATACAGGTACCCTTACTTTATACCCTTCTAATTACGCAAGGGGGCTTGTATGGGTAAGTATGTTAAGCACAGATGTGGTGAGAAGATATGTGCATGATGATCTTAACTTTTTCCCCTATGATGCAGGAAATGACTGGGGAAATTTAGGAACCATGTATCTGGCTTCTTATGTGGATTTAAAAACCGGTGAAAAGCTGGAAGTACCCGAGGTACAGATGGTAACCTTTAAAGGGGAACTGGAAGATACGCCCCGGCTGGCATATTCCTTTACGGACGACGGAAGAGTGCATTTCAACTGGACGAATGTAGATGGAGCCGATGAATATTTTATTTGTGAAATAGAATATGATGAAAATAACGGTTACAGTACTGGCATGCGTGTTATTGGCGTTACCGGGGATACGGAATGGACTTCCGAAGCGCCGGAATTCGGTTCTGTTACCACCAATACCACATTCAGAAATTTTACTGTTGCCCAGGAAGAATGGTATGAAGACTGGTGCAGGGAAGAGAGAATTGCAGAATACGGAGAAGAACCTGTTTCGGTATACAAGACTGAATTCAGAGGCAATTACTGTGTCATCGGTGTATGTGAGGAAGGCACTTCCATGATGAGTAACTGCATCGATATTTTGGATATTCAGGCAAATCTGCCGGTTGCCATTGCAACAGAAACATGGCAGGCCAACGGATTTAACTATGGCTCTTATGAAAAGGTAGAGGATTTACAACCCTACGGTTATATTACCATGGCAGACGGTATTACCAATATGAAACTGATAGATTATGATACCGCTAACGCCATGGTAGTGGAAGAAAGATATATCTATACCGATGAAGAGGGAAATTATATTGAAGGTAAGAATATTGAAGTATTAAAAGTGCCTTACCGGATTGAGGGAACTCCTTTTGAAGATGCATTCCTGATAACAGACTATGACGAAGACAATTTTGAAAAAGATTTAGCATTTCTGGAAGAACGGGAAGAAATGTTAAGAAAACGTGCAGGTGATGTTGAAATCAGCACTGATATCGAATTTGAAGAAGAGGAAGAGGATACAGAGGAAGAAGTGCGCCGGACTGCGTTTGAAATTACAGCAAACAGTGCGCTTTCCGAATACCTTGCCTTAAATATGTTATCCGGTGTAAAAGTAATTGATGTATCCGAGTTCCCTGAGGCGGCAGATATGAGTACCCTTTCCGATGCTCTTTTAGAAGCATATTATCAAAATCCTTTGATTTTAGGAATCAGCGGTTACAGAACGAATAAGGATGGAACAGCGGTTAAGGTAGTATACGATGATGATGCGGCTACAAATGCGATAAAACAGGAAGAGATTAAAGAAAAAGTAACGGAAATAGTTTCCCAAATCATTACTGATGATATGACGGAACTGGAAAAAGAACTGGCAATTAACGAATATCTGTGTGCAACCTGTATTTATGACGATGCTGCATTAGAGAATGCGGAAGAAAATAACTTTGCATATGTAGACAGTGCTTTTGATGATTCCTTTACTGCCTACGGTGCATTGATTAACGGCCGGTGCGTCTGTGCAGGCTATGCGGCAGCATTCAAGCTTTTAGCTGATGCAGCCGGTCTTGATGCAGTTGTGGTAACCGGTGTGTTAGACGGCAATCTTCCCCACGCATGGAACAAAGTCAGAATTGACGGGGAATGGATGATTCTGGATGTAACCAACAATGATACCGAATTTTTGGTAAATGCTTTACTAAATCTGCCTGATGAAGCCGGAAACCGTACCCTGACAGAAGATAGTGATTATGTACTTGACGGTTGTATGCGAAATTATGTGGCTGACAACGGTCAGCGAGAATTTTATAGAATTAATAATATGTATTTCCCATACGACGAAGTGGCTGAAGAAATTATCGCGCAGTTGTCAGAAGACGGTACCGCTTTACTTCGTACCGAATATGAACTGGATGATGATACCTTCGACCGTATTGCCAAAGAAGTATACGCCGGCCTTGATGAAGATGCAGAACTTTACGGTTACTATTGGATGGGAGTCATTTACTTGGAATTAGAGTAGTAGAAAAAAAGACTGTTAGAAAATTCTTAGGTTTGTATGTCGCCTGAAAAAGCTTTCCGGCGCAGACCCTTGGCAAACGTCGGCACTTGAAAAATCCGGTGCCGGGTTGATTAACAACCTGACACCGGATTTTTCTTAGTGTCCGCTACGTTTGTCGCGGAGCGAGAGCGCGTCTGCAAGGAAATTTTTTCTGGCGGACCAACAAAACTACAATTTTCCAACAGTTTTTTTATCGGAAGAAGAAAGGCATACCGTCGCCTGTAGTAAGGTCGTCTGCAAATTCTGACCGCATTTTTGCGTCAGTCAGGCATGCGGCTTCGCTTTGTAAATCCATATAACGAATAAATACATCCTCTAAGGGGAGAGCCTGCTCATCCGCGATTTCCTGTAAAATAGGACGCAGTTTATCGAGTTGTGCACCTACCTGTACTTTCTGCGGGTCAATATCTGCCATGGCTTCTTCTGCATATTTGTTGATGCGTGCCAAAAATTTTCTGTCTTCTGCTGTCACAATATCACTTCCTTTTCTGGTTGATTTCATGCTTCTTCGATATTTTAGCACCAATTACTTGTGATGTATAGTAATTTTTGATAAAATAAATATAGTATAAACTGTTTCGGATACATAAAAAACAGTAAATAATATTCTTGTGATAAAAGGAGAGAGACAATGGCAGAAATCAGACCTTTTCGGGCTATCAGACCTACGGAAGGATTGGCAGATAAAATTGCGGCACTTCCCTATGATGTGTATAACAGACAGGAAGCAAAAGCCGTCGTGGAAGGAGATAATCATACCTTTCTGAGAATCGACAGGGCAGAAACCCAGTTTCCCGATTCCGTAGATACTTATGATGAATGCGTGTATCAGAAAGCAAAAGAATTGTTGGAAGAACAAATCCGTAAAGGTGAATTTATCACCGAAGAGAAGCCATGCTTTTATCTGTATGAGTTAATTATGGACGGCAGAAGCCAGACCGGTATTGTAGGATGTGCTTCCATTGATGACTATGTAAGCGGTGTGATTAAGAAACATGAAAACACCCGGGCAGATAAAGAGGCAGACCGTATCCACCATGTAGACACCTTAAATGCCCAGACAGGACCGATCTTTTTGGCATATCGCGATAGAGAAGAGTTAAAAACTGTCATTGCAAAATATAAAGGACAAAAGGCGGTATATGACTTTATCTCTGATGACGGAATCACCCACAGAGTATTTGTTATTGAAGATGCAGAGGATATGGCTGTTATTTCCAAAGCATTTAAAGAAATGGGTAATGTCTATATCGCAGACGGGCATCACCGTTGTGCATCCGCAGTAAAAGTAGGATTAAAGCGCAGGGAAGAAAATCCCGGTTATACCGGCGAAGAAGAGTTTAATTATTTCCTGTCAGTCCTTTTTGCGGACAGTGAATTGATGATTATGGATTATAACCGTGTGGTAAAGGATTTGAACGATTTATCAGAGGAGACATTTCTTTCCAAGGTCGCTGATATCTGTCATGTGGAAAAGATAGGAGAAGAACCTGTTCATCCGGCAAATAAGGGACAGATAGGCATGTATCTTGGTAATGTCTGGTACAGACTTACTATCAAAGAAGCATTTCAAAACAGCGACCCTGTAAAAGGACTGGATGTATCTTTGTTACAGGATTATGTTTTAGAACCCATACTGGGTATTGCAGACCCCAAAACGGATAAGCGCATCGATTTTGTTGGCGGTATCAGAGGCTTAAAAGAGCTGGAAAGAAGAGTGCATACGGATATGAAAGTCGCTTTTTCCATGTATCCCACATCCATAGCAGAGCTGTTTGCGGTTGCGGATGCCGGTTTGTTAATGCCTCCTAAGTCCACCTGGTTTGAACCTAAGCTGCGTAGCGGTTTATTTATTCACAGCTTACAATAGGCAAAGTGTAATTCTACTCATGAGACATAGGGTGCTCATAGAAAAATACACATACAGAAAGGCAGGAATAAACGATGACAAATAAATTATACAAATTAATGAACTGGCCGGCTATTGAAGAAGTGATTTATTCCGAAGCGTCTAATCCCCATGGTATTTTGGGACCACATGCCAGTGGTAGCGGTACATTGTTGCAGGCATTTTTCCCGGGTGCGGAATCTGTACAGGTGCAGTTTTTGCATGATATGTCAGAAAAAGAGATGGAACTGGCGGATGAAGACGGTTTCTTTGCCCTTTATCTGCCTAAAAAGAAGATTGGAGCATACCAGTATATCATCACATATCCTAACGGTAATGTGGAAATCCGACAGGATGCATACAGACATGCCCCTTTATTTACAGAAGCAGATGAAGAAGCCTTTTCTTACGGCATTCATTACACCATTTATGAAAAACTGGGTGCACATCCTATGACGTTAGATGGGGAAGAAGGCACATATTTTGCAGTGTGGGCGCCCAATGCGGTGAGAGTCAGTGCGGTAGGGGACTTTAACGCTTGGGATGGCCGCATGCACCAGATGCGTAAATTAAAATCCGGTATCTTTGAAATCTTTGTACCAGGTGCGAAAACCGGTGACCATTATAAATTTGAATTAAAAGTAAAGGGCGGTCTGACTTATTTAAAGGCGGACCCTTACGGAAATGCAGCACAGTTACGCCCTCAAACGGCTTCTGTCATTACGGATATAAAAGGCTTTTGTTGGGAAGACGACGAATGGCTTTTCAACAGACATGAAACACAACGTGCCGATGCCCCCATGAGCGTGTATGAATTATATCTGGGCAGCTTTGCAAAAGCTGACAAGGGGGAAGAATTTGCAAACTATAAATCCATTGCCCATAAACTGGTAAAATACGTAACGGATATGGGATATACCCATGTGGAAATTATGCCCGTTATGGAGCATCCTTTTGATGCTTCCTGGGGGTATCAGACCATCGGCTATTATGCACCAACCTCCAGATATGGCACCCCCAAGGACTTTATGTATCTGATTAATGCACTGCATAAAGCAAATATAGGTGTGATTCTGGACTGGGTACCTGCATATTTCCCAAGAGATACCCATGGTCTGGCAAGCTTTGACGGTACCTGCTTATACGAACATTTTGATGAAAGACAGGGCTTACATGTAAAGTGGGACACTTTACTTTATAATTACGGACGAAAAGAAGTGAGCAATTATCTGATTGCCAATGCCTTGTTCTGGATTGAAAAATACCACGTAGACGGTTTACGTATGGCAAGTGTATCCTCCATGTTGTATTTGGATTACGACAAGGAAGATGGAGAATGGGTTGCTAATATATACGGTGGCAATGAAAATCTGGAAGCTATCGAATTTATTAAGCATGTAAATTCCATTATGAAAAAACGGAATCCCGGGGTGTTGAGCATCGCAGAAGAAAGTACGGCATGGCCAATGTTAACCTCTCCTTTGGAGGAAGATGGTCTTGGATTCGATTTAAAATGGAACAACGGTTTTACCGATGATTTTATCCGTTACATGCGTTTTGACCCCTATTTCAGGTCCAAACACCACAGTGAACTGACCTTCAGTATGATATATAACTATACGGAGCGGTTTATGCTTGCACTTTCCCATGCGGAAATGGTACATTGCAAATCATCCATGATTGGGAAAATGCCCGGCGAAAGAGAGCAGAAGTTTGCCGGACTTCGCCTGGCTTATGCATATATATGGGCACACCCGGGTAAGAAATTGCTCTTTATGGGACAGGATATTGCAGAATTTGAAGAGTTTGACGAAACAAGACAGACACAATGGGAATTGTTGAAATATCCTGCACACAAAGGGGTGGCAGCACTGGTTAAAGCCTTAAATCAGTTATATTTGTCCCATCCGGCACTTTATGCGTTGGATACCGTAACAGACGGTTTTGAATGGATAAATAATATTGCGGCGGATGAAAGCTATCTGGCGTTTTTACGCAAAGGAGAAACAGGGGAGAATATGCTTTTATGTGTATATAATTTCTCAGGTGCTCCTCTGGATTTGCAGGTTGGCGTACCCATGGCCGGGCAATATAAGGAAATCCTAAATACGGACGCCAAAGCATACGGTGGGACCGGTGTGGTAAACGGACGCATGCAAAAAGCTGCGAAAAAGGAATGGGATGAAAGACCGTATTCCATTTCTCTTAAACTGGCACCTTTGTCTGCAAGTATTTGGGAATACAGACCCTGCGCAGAAAAATAAGAAATAAACAAATAAGAAAATAAAGGACTAACAGAATGATGACAAAAGGAATATGGAATACGGGGGTATTATCCATTGCAGGATTTAAATTGCCGGAAGCGGTAACTTCCGCATTGGAAACGTTGCCACAAAAGGCTTTAAACTTAGGAATGCGTATTTTACTTTCCGTTGTAGTGTTTTTTATTGGGGTGCAGTTGATAAAACTGGCAAGGCGCATCCTGAAGAGAACCTTGGAGCGGGCAAAAGCGGATTTAGGAGTTATCCAATTTTTGGATTCTTTGGTAAAAGCGGCGCTGTATATTGTGTTAATTTTCACCATTGCAACAGGTTTTGGAGTGGACGCTGCCAGCATCGTTGCGCTTCTTGGTTCTGCCGGAGTGGCAATCGGGCTGGCTTTACAGGGGAGTCTTTCCAATTTTGCCGGTGGCGTATTGATTTTACTTTTGAAGCCTTTTAAAGTAGGAGACTATATTAAAGAAGATACCAACAATAATGAGGGTACGGTAACGGAAATACAACTTTTTTATACAAAGTTAAAAACACCCGATAACAAAATAATAATTTTACCAAACGGTACCCTTGCCAATACCAGCATGACCAATGTTACGGAAGCTGCCACCAGACGACTGGACATTACGGTGGGTATTTCGTATGATTCTGATATTAAAAAGGCAAAAGAAGTATTACTTGCCATGTTACAGGCGGATGAAGATACCTTAAAGGATGAGCCGATGGCGGTATTTGTGGATATGCTTGCGGATTCTTCTGTTAATCTGGGTATCCGTTGCTGGGTAAAAAAGGAAGCATATTGGGAAACAAAATGGAGACTGACAGAAGAAACCAAATATACTTTGGACAATGCAGGGATTGAAATTCCTTTTCCTCAATTGGATGTACATTGTAATTCATTACATGGTAATTGATTATAATCTGATAAATAATGATTGCATTTTTTAAAGTGACCTTGTATAATACTACTGTTGAAATGCTTTATGTCAGAAGTAAAGTTCTGACATAAAATGCTTCCGTGGCTCAGTTGGTAGAGCAACGCATTCGTAATGCGTGGGTCAGGGGTTCGAGTCCCCTCGGGAGCTTTTAGTGTGAGGTCCCCGAAACACTTGGTTGTTTCGGGTTTTTTGCACTATGAAGAGTATTATTTAGTACGGAAGAGTATAAATGATTTTCAAAAGAGGAGGAAATAAGAATGATTTGTAAGAATTGTGGTAATGAAAATGCCGACGGTACAAAATTCTGTAGATTTTGCGGAACTGCACTTTCCACAGAAGAAGTAACTCCTGTGGTACCCCCCCAGCCCATTGTACCCCCTCAGCCTATGGGAACTCCCATGAATACAATGCAGGGCGGTATGCCTAATAACGGTGTGAACCCTATGCAGAGTGATATGAATCCTGCGCAGAGCGGTATGAACCCTATGGGAGCGCCTATACAGGGCGGTATGCCTAATAACGGTATGAATCCCATACAGAACGGTGCAAGACCAATGGGTGCACCTATGCCCGGCACAGCAATGCCTATGAATAACGGTATGCCGAATAATGGTATGCCCGGTGGTGGCATTCCTGTAGGAAATCCCGGTGGTATTCCGGTAGGCAGACCGGTTTCCATGCCTTATCAGCCCGGAGTAGTACCTCCTGCCAACCCGCAGAAAAAGAGCGGTAACGGTGCCAAAATAGTTATCATTCTTCTGATTTTATTAATTTTAATCGGTATTGGTGTCATTGTTGCTATTTTTGCCACAAAAGCAATGGATTCCAAAAAAGTAAATGATAAAGTGGCTGCTGCACAAGAACTTTTCGATGAAGGTGAATATGCGGATGCGGTAGATGTATATCTGGAAGCACTTGAAATGAAAGAAGACAATGCGGATGCCATTAACGGATTGACAGATGCTTATCTTGCATGGGCAGATGAAATGGTAGCAGATGGTGACTACGAAGGTGCATTGGAACTGTTGGAAGATGCAAAATCCGAAGGATATGTTAAACCTAAAAAAATCAAGGAAGCAATCACGGAAATCGAAGTTATGATGGCTACACCGGATACTGTGGGTGGTGACGGATTTAGTTCTGATGATTTGTACTTTACAGGTTCTGACAATATTTATGTGGAAACAGACCACTCCATTATTGTGTATGAAGATGTTACTTATTATACGGATTATGCAACCGGCGATTATGAGGAAATGGAAGAAGAATTCACAACTGCCAGAGGATTGGCACTGGGCATGACCATGGAAGATTACTTGAACATGTATAACGTAACGCCCGGTTATGCTGCATGGGAATTGTTCAGTGGTGATAATAATGAATATACTAGTTTTTCGCCTTACTATGATGGTGACACGGCAGAAGATTTCTTGTCCGGTGAATACAATACCGTATGGCTGGATATCGGATTTAGCTTAGAAGACGATTATTGGAGACAAATGGAAGATTGGGAAATACAGGATACCTGGTTCTGTGACGCGGACCTCTATGATTATGAAGAAGTAATTGTATTTGCGGTATGTATTGACGACTGGGGAACTGTAACCGGTATTTCTTTAGAACATTTTACCTATGATGAAGGATGGGTAGAATGGCAGGGTTGGGCAGAATAGTATCAGATCTGTTCCATACATATTTATAAAACGGTATGTAAGCCGGGCTCATGGAAGTGAGTCCGGTTTTCTTATAATTACGTCTTAACGTCATTTTATTTTTTCTTTTTATAATAATGCTCCAGCCATTGAATGCACTGGTACAGACCCATGGCAATGATACACAAAATAATGATGGAGGTTATTACCATATGCATTTGAAATACCTGGGAACCATAAATGATCAGATAGCCCAGACCTCTTCTTGCTGCAAGGAATTCCCCGATAATAACACCCACTAAAGCAAGACCGATATTGACTTTCATATTACTGATGATTGTAGGAATACTGTAAGGGAGAACCACATGTTTAAAGGCATCTCTTTTAGAACCGCCCAGTGTGTAAATGAGAGTGATTTTTGCGGCGTCAGCCTGCTTGAAACCGGTATATAAATTGATAATGGAACCAAATACGGCTACAGAAATACCGGCCACTATGATAGTAGGGGTACCGGTCCCTAGCCATACAATAAAAAGAGGAGCAAGTGCTGATTTGGG
This sequence comes from Lachnospiraceae bacterium, assembly GCA_045580245.1. Taxonomy (GTDB): domain Bacteria; phylum Bacillota; class Clostridia; order Lachnospirales; family Lachnospiraceae; genus Acetatifactor. The sequence goes on along the minus strand of JAZNNL010000046.1, from coordinate 9,519 downwards.
TAAGCTGTTTAGCACCACAAGATAGGGTTCCGCTATTGAGGAAACGGAGGTGGAATACCAAAGCAGGGTAGCCATGCTTACGGATATCAGTAGTACCAGAAGAAAACTCAGTAAAGTTTCTGCTAAAGTGATACCGATATGCATAAACAAAGCTTTTTCGGTGACCAGTTCTATAAAGCAAGCAACAACTCTGCTAGGACTGGAAAAGAAAAAAGAATCAATAATACCGGTGTTAGCTGCTAACTCCCACAAAAGAAGAAAGGTAGCGAAAATACACAACCGGTAAAAGGTCACTTTGTGGTGTTCGTGTCTGTGTGCTTTAATAAATGCTTCCTGATTCGTTAAAGCCTGTTTAGGGTTTTTTACTGTTTTCATCAGTTAATGCCTCCCACAATAAATTAAAATAGTATTGAAATTCCGGTGCGTTCCGGGCTGCCAGAGGAGAATCTTCTTCTATGGTTAAATGAATGGGAAGTTCTCCTTTGATGGTGGCAGGGCGGTGACTTAATACAATGACACGGTCAGCCAGGCTGATGGCTTCAGACAAGTCATGGGTAATCAATAACGCAGTTTTTTTGCTCTTTCTGATAATCTGGCAGATATCGGCAGATACGGTCAGCCGGGTCTGGTAATCCAAGGCACTAAAAGGTTCATCTAACAATAATAATGTGGGATTTAAGGCAAGGGTACGGATTAAGGCAACCCGCTGTTTCATACCGCCGGATAATTCACTGGGTTTCTTATCCTTGAATTTATACAAATCATAATCTTTTAACAGTTGCTCTACCCGGGCAATGTTTTTTGGCGTCAGCTGTTTTTGGATTTCCAGTCCGAGTGTGGCGTTTTCAAATATTGTCCGCCATTCAAATAGATGGTCACGCTGTAACATGTATCCTATTTGCGGATAATGCAGGCTCCCGTCCGGATTTTGAAAGGATATGGTACCTTCCTCCGGTAAAAGAAGACCGGCAATAATAGAAAGAAGTGTAGATTTTCCGCAACCGCTGGGACCTACAATTGCCACAAATTCGCCTTCATTTATATGAAATGAGATATGGGATATGGCCGGTGTTTCTGCAGTAAGGCTGTGATAAGCGTAAGAAATATCTTTCAGTTCTAATAGAGGCTTTGACATAACAATACCTTTTTTGTTTTACTATATTCTATGAATTGAGAGATTTTATGTGAGATTAGTAGAGAGGAAATGAATTTTGTTTCACTGTATTGCAATAAAGTGAAGTTTATGTTAATATCAAGTTTAGATTTAATTTTTTTGTCGGAGAATGATTTTTCATTCGAAGGCGTAGAAAGGCATGGTGAAATCTATGGCACAGTTATGGGGCGGTCGTTTTACGAAAGCCACTGACCAAAAAGTATTTGATTTTAATGCTTCCATAGGGTTTGACAGACAATTGTTTGCGCAGGACATTGAAGGCAGTATTGCACATGCAAAGATGTTAAGCAAACAGGGCATTATAACCGCTGAGGAAGGGAATGCAATTGTACAAGGATTATCCGGCATAAAAAACGATGTGGAAAACGGTAATCTTTTGATAGATGAGACCCAGGAAGATATTCACAGTTTTGTGGAAGCTACCTTAATCGACAGAATCGGGGATGCCGGTAAAAAGCTCCATACCGGTCGAAGCAGAAACGACCAGGTAGCTTTGGACATGCGTCTGTATACCCGGGCACAGGTGGTGAAAACCGATGCGCTTTTAAAAGAGCTTTTGGAAGAAATTCTTCGCATAATGGAAGAAAACACCAGTACCTATATGCCGGGCTTTACACATTTACAAAAGGCACAACCCACTACGGTGGCACATCATTTTGGTGCATATTTTGAAATGTTTAAACGTGACCGACAGAGATTGACAGATATTTACAGCAGAATGAATTATTGTCCTTTAGGAGCAGGTGCTTTAGCAGGAACCACTTACCCCTTAGACAGGAATTACACAGCTTCTTTATTGGATTTTGCGGGACCTACCTTAAACAGTATGGATTCTGTATCTGACAGGGATTATCTGATTGAATTTTTATCAGCACTATCCATGATTATGATGCATTTATCCCGCTTTTCGGAGGAAATCATTATCTGGAATTCCAATGAGTACCGATTCATCGAACTGGATGATTCGTTCTCAACCGGAAGCAGTATTATGCCCCAGAAAAAGAATCCTGATATTGCAGAATTAGTCAGAGGCAAAACTGGCAGAGTGTACGGCTCATTGATGTCCTTACTTACCACTATGAAGGGAATCCCTTTGGCTTACAATAAGGACATGCAGGAAGATAAGGAACTTAGCTTTGATGCCATGAAAACGGTACAGGATTGTATCGAACTCTTTACCGGTATGATTGCAACCATGAAATTCAGGGAAGACGTGATGGCAAAGAGTGCCATGAACGGTTTTACCAATGCTACGGATGCGGCAGACTATCTGGTAAATAAAGGGGTACCTTTCAGGGATGCCCATGGTATTATCGGCCGACTGGTGCTTTACTGTATTGAAAAAGATACCTGTATTGATGCCTTAAGCCTAGAGGAATTACAGGCAATCAGTGATAAGTTTGAAGCGGATATCTATGATGCAGTGAGTTTACAGACCTGTGTGGAAAAACGCCTCACCCTGGGTGCACCCGGTTCTGCAGTGATGAAAGAGGTTATCTGTATCAATAAAGCATATCTTTCTGAAAATACCGGAATCGGCAAAAAATGACAGGAAGAAAAATAAGGTATAGTTAAGTATTTAGTATCTGACAATAAATAATTTGATAAAACAAAAGAAATGAGGAGAATATTATGAGCGACAAATTAAAAGTTGGTATTTTAGGCGGTACAGGTATGGTAGGACAGAGATTTATCGCTCTGTTAGAAAATCACCCCTGGTTTGAGGTAACTACCATTGCAGCAAGTCCCCGTTCTGCAGGCAAGACCTATGCAGAAGCAGTAGGTGACAGATGGAAAATGTCCACACCTATGCCGGAAGCAGTAAAGAATATTGTTGTTATGAATGTAAATGAAGTGGAAAAAGTTGCAGCAGAAGTGGATTTCGTATTCAGTGCAGTAGATATGAGCAAGGACGAAATCAAAGCAATTGAAGATGCATATGCAAAGACGGAAACTCCCGTAGTTTCCAACAACAGTGCCCACAGATGGACACCCGATGTTCCCATGGTTGTGCCGGAGATTAACCCTGAACACATGAAGGTAATCGATTTCCAGAAGAAGCGTTTAGGTACTACCAGAGGGTTCGTGGCAGTTAAGCCTAACTGCTCCATCCAGAGCTATGCACCTGTATTAACAGCATGGAAAGAGTTTGAACCCTATGAAGTAGTAGCAACTACTTACCAGGCAATTTCCGGTGCAGGTAAGACCTTCAAGGATTGGCCTGAAATGGTTGAAAATATCATTCCTTACATCGGTGGTGAAGAAGAGAAATCCGAAAAAGAACCTCTTCGTATCTGGGGTGAAATTAAAGACGGCGTAATTGAGCCTGCAACTTCTCCCGTTATTACCTGCCAGTGTATCCGTGTACCCGTATTAAACGGTCATACTGCAGCTGTATTTGTTAAATTTAAGAAGAAAGCAACCAAAGAACAGTTAATTGAAAAGCTTGTAAACTTTAAGGGTGTACCTCAGGAATTAGAACTTCCTTCCGCACCCAAGCAGTTCATCCAGTATCTGGAAGAAGACAATCGTCCTCAGGTTAACTTAGATGTTGACTATGAAAACGGTATGGGTGTCAGTGTCGAACGTATCCGTGAAGACTCCGTATACGACTGGAAGTTTGTAGGTTTATCCCACAACACCGTAAGAGGTGCTGCAGGTGGCGCTGTACTTTGTGCAGAATTATTAAAAGCACAGGGTTACATTACCAAGAAATAATGTAATTTAAAATGTTACAACTGATATAGAAAACAGAGTGATAGTACTAAATACCGGGAGGCATTGTGCATGGACGAGTTGCGTTATCAATTAGATTTATTGAAGGCAATGAATCAGAAGCTCTCAGGGCGGGATAAAATGTTCCGTCTTGTTTGCGACACCACGAACAATGCCTTTTTGTATTGCAGTTTTGACAGAGATGAAGTAGTGACTCTCGGAAACTGGAATGATTATTTTGCATTCCGTGTGAAAGAACAGAAGGATTTTTCCGGTGTATGCCAGGAAGTGCAGGAAGAGTATGCCCAGGACCTTAAAAATATTTTATATCTGGACAAAAGCGGACAGGAGCGTGGAATTACGGAATGTCTTTTAAAAGACGGACATACCTGGATGGAATTTGAAACCAGAGTGACTTACGAAAATGGCGTGCCCACCGACAAAATCGTCTGTATCAGAAATATTACAAAGTTCAAAGCCCAGAACGAAGAACTGAAGTATATGGCTTATTATGATACATTAACGGGGCTTTTTAACCGTAACTACTTTGTAGTAAAGCTGGGTGAATTTATACGGAAAGCACAAGAAGAACGTTGTATTGTCAGCGTATTGTTTATTGATATTGATGATTTTCGAAAAATCAATGACGGTATGGGAATGATTGTGGGTGACGAAGTAGTTCAGCAATACGGTCAGTTTTTAGGATCATTCCAGAGTGAAAATGTTATTGTATGCCATATGAATGGGGATGTATTTTGTATGGCAATCTACGATCCTTATGGATACAGAAGCGTAGAACATATTCACAGCACCATAAGGGAAAGAATCCAGAAAGGCTTTGTGTTAAGTAACGGTACGGAGATAAAGCTTACGGTCAGTATAGGTATTGCCGAGTATCCGGAGGCAAGTAAATCCGCAATTGAACTGATCAATTGTGCGGAAATCGTTATGTTTAAGGCTAAAGCAAGCGGTAAGGATTCCATACAGTATTTTGATGCACCGATTCTCAAGGATTTTTTGGAGTCTGTTGCCATTGAGAACAAGTTAAAAGAAGCGGTATTTAATAAAAACTTTTCCCTGCATTTTCAACCCCAGTTTTGTACGGACAATAAAAAACTGCGAGGTGTAGAGGCTTTGATTCGCTGGAAAGACGAAGATAACAAGATGATTAGCCCGGCAGTTTTTATTCCCATTGCAGAAAAAAACGGTGCCATTATACCTATCGGGAACTGGGTGATGGAGGAAAGCATCCGTTATTATGCGGAATGGAAGCGTAAATACGGATATCCGTTTATTATGTCGATTAACATCTCTGCCATACAGTACAAGAGCAAAGATTTTGTAAGGCAACTTTTGGATATTTTAAACAGGTACCGGATAGAACCATCAGAAATAGAACTGGAAATTACGGAAAGTGTGTTGATAGAAGATTTTGAAGAGGTCAAAGAAAAACTCCTGGTTTTAAGGGATTATGGTATCCGGATTTCACTGGATGATTTTGGAACCGGTTTTTCTTCCCTGTCTTATTTAAACGGATTACCAATCGACACGTTAAAAATCGATAAGAGCTTTGTGGACCGTGTGGAAACAGATGCCTCTACCAGAATTATTATGGAATCCATTGTAACCATGGTAGATAAATTGGGTTATGAAACGGTAGCAGAGGGAGTAGAAACCCGTGAGCAGTTTGAGTATATGCAAAACATCGGTTGTGACATTATCCAGGGGTATTATCTTGGAAAACCGATGCCTCCGGAAGCGGTGGAGGAGTTACTGATGATGTTGTTGTGATTGGGGGAAATACTATGCTGATAGGACGAGAACGTGAACTGGCACAACTGAATGCATATTATAACAGGGAAGGCAGCCAGATTGTCGTAGTATATGGACAAAAGCATATCGGAAAAACAGCACTGATTAAAGAATTTGCCAAAGAGAAACCTGTAAGTTTTTATGTTGCAAGAGCCTGTTGTGAAAGAGAACAGGTATATCAGTGGAGCAGCGAAATTACCGGAAAAGAATCCGGACAAAAACTTATGGATTTTGATGCGATTTTCGTGGAACTCACGAAAGAAGACACGAAAAAGCGCATTCTGGTCATAGAGGAATTCCAGAATCTGGTGAAAGCCTCTCCTGCATTTTTTAAAGAATTATTGAACTTTCTTAACAGAGAGTGGGATATGAAGGAAGTATTGGTACTTTTGTGTACATCTTCTGTGGGATGGGTTGAAAACAGTATGATAAAGAAAATCGGAGAAGCTGCCTATGCGTTATCCGGTCTCTTAAAAATGAAAGAATTACGATTTAATGATTGTGTGGCATTTTTCCCGAATTACTCCAAAGAACAGTGCATAGAAGTCTATGCAGTTTTGGGTGGTCTGCCGGGCATGTGGGCCTGCTTGGATGACAGGTATACGGTAAAAGATAACATCATAGGTACCATGCTTCAAAAAAACGGTATCTTAAGTCATGACGGTGAGAGGATGCTTTCGGAAGAGTTAAGGGAGCCTGCGGTATACAATACCATATTAGCATCTCTTGCAGAGGGAAGGCATAAGCTCAATGATTTACATCTTCATACCGGATTTTCCAGAGCCAAAATCAGTGTGTATTTAAAGAATCTGATGGAACTGGAATTAGTGGAAAAAGTGTTTTCCTATGATACCGAAGGGTATGATAATGTGCAAAAAGGGATTTACCGTATCAGTAACCGGTTTGCACATTTTTATTATAAGTTTATATATCCTAACTTAAGTCAACTGATGCTTTTGGATGCAGAGAACTTTTATGAAAGATATATTGCACCGGAATTAAAAGCATATGTGGCAGAGTATTTTGTGGATGTCTGTAAAGAGCATCTGGAAGAGCTGAATGAAGAAGGCAGCTTGCCTTTTGTATATGAAAGAGTAGGGGAATGGGTCGGAAAAGTCGGTAATATCGATGTGGTTGCACAGGATGATAAAGCAAATACATTATTGGTGCACTGTAATTACGACAAACCGATGATGCCCTATGAAGAATATGAAAAACTGCTTTTTTGTGCGAAAAAGGCAAAACTGGAGGCGGGATTTGTCTATCTGTACTCCATCGGTAAATTTGATGAAAGATTAAGTTTGGAAGCAAGGGTTAAGGATAACCTGACCTTAGTGTCCTTAAAAGAGTTATAGGAGTGTAAGTGTGGGTAAGTCTTTGATTATTACGGAGAAACCATCTGTAGCCCACGAATTTGCAAAAATATTGCATGTATCGGGCAGACAGGATGGGTTCCTTGAAAATGATTCCTATGTGATAACCTGGTGTGTGGGCCATTTGGTGGAAATGGTTTATCCTGAGGAATACGATATAAAGTACAAAAAGTGGAAACTGGAAGATTTGCCGTTTCTGCCAAAAGAATACAAATACAATGTGATTCCTGCCGTTAAGAAACAATATGATATTGTGCACAATATGCTGCATAGAGAAGATATCGATACGGTTTACTGGGCAGGGGATGCCGGAAAAGAAGGACAGACCATTGAAGAGAATATCAGAAACTTCGGTGGTGTCAGAAACGGTATGAAAGAACTGCGTGTATGGATTGACTCCCAGACTGAGGAAGAAATTCTGCGTGGTATCAAAGAAGCCAGACCGATGTCTGACTATGCCAATTTAGGTAAATCCGGCATTATGCGTACCATTGAAGACTATGCCATGGGTATCAATTTTTCCCGTGCCATGTCCGTAAAATACGGCAATCTTTTAAATGATGCTGCAGGAACACAGAGTTATACGGCTATTGCAGTGGGCAGGGTTATGACCTGTGTACTGGGAATGGTAGTTATCAGAGAGAGGGAAATCCGTCATTTTGTGGAGACCCCTTTTTTCCGTGTGTCCGGAAAATTTTCCGAAGCGGATATTGAAGCGGAATGGAAGGCGGTAGAAGGCTCCAAATATTTTGAATCACCCCTGCTTTACAAGGAAAACGGTTTCAAAAAAGAAGAGAGTGCAAAACAGCTCATTGAGGAACTGAACGGTAAAAAAGCAGTTATCAAAACATTGGAAAAAGGTATTTCCAAAAAGAAAGCCCCTTTACTGTTTAACTTAGCGGAATTGCAGGCAGAATGTGCGAAGCGGTTTAAAATCAGCCCTGACCAGACCTTACAGGTAGTACAGGATTTGTATGAAAAGAAACTGACGACTTATCCCAGAACCGATGCCCGTGTGCTTTCCACTGCGGTGGCAAAGGAAATCAGTAAAAATATCAGCCGGTTGAAAGGATATGAGCCTGTATCCAAATTTGTGGAGCAGATTATGAAGGAGGGTACATACAGAAATATTGCCCGGACTGCTTATACGGATGACAGTAAGGTAACGGACCACTATGCCATTATTCCTACCGGACAGCTGACAGAATTAAACAGCTTAAACAGTCTGCAGCGTCAGGTCTTTGATCTGATTGTGCGCAGATTTTTAAGTATCTTTTATCCGCCTGCGGAATATCAGACCTTAAAACTGGTAGTCAATATTGAAAAAGAAGAGTTTTCCTGCGGTGCCAAGGTCTTAAAGAGTCCCGGCTATCTGGAAGTGACGGGTAAGGTGCAGGAAGAGAATGAGGACGAAGAAAAAGAGAAAGAAGACAATTCTTCCGCATTGTTAAAAGCAATGGATGCCTTAAAAGAAGGTGATGAAATCCTTGTAAAAGGCTTTGAAATCAAAGAAGGCAAAACCTCTCCGCCTAAGCGATACACTTCAGGTTCCATGGTCCTTGCCATGGAAAATGCAGGACAGCTTATCGAAGACGAAGAGTTGCGTGCCCAGATTAAAGGCTCCGGTATCGGCACTTCTGCAACCAGAGCGGAGATTATTAAGAAATTAATCCGGATTGCCTATCTGCATCTGAATCAGAAAACCCAGATATTAACCCCTACCCCATTAGGGGAAATGATTTTTGAAACCGTGAATATGACGGTGCCGGAACTGTTAAACCCACGGATGACTGCTTCCTGGGAAAAAGGGTTGGACGGTATTACAAAGGGTACTGTGGTAATGGAAGAATACCGGGAAAAGCTGGAGGATTTCATACGCAGGGAAACCCTTTCCATGGTAGAAAAAGACTTACGGAAAGAACTTTTAACTAAGATACAACCCTTTACCGGCAAAGCATCCAGGGGAATTGCGGCTAAGAAAAAAATAGGTGTACTTTGCCCGGTTTGTGGCGGAGAAATGGAGACCACGCCTTTTGGTTACGGTTGCAGCAATTACAAAAAGGACGGAACCGGCTGTAAATTCTCCGTAGGCAGTATTGCAGGCAGGGATTTAAACGAAGAAGAAGTAAAAGAGTTGTTAGAAAAGGGAAAGACGCCTGTTTTAAGTGGCTTTGTTTCTAAGAGCCGAAAGAAGTTTGAGGCGTCATTGATTCTTCAAAAGGATGAAGAAGGACAGGTGAATGTAACCTTTGACTTCTCCCAAAACCAGCCCAAATTAATAGAAGGACTTTCCTGTCCGGCCTGTGGGGGAGCTATTGAAATTGTGCCTTACGGGTATAGTTGTGAAAATCATAAACGAGATGGCAGCGGTTGTTATTTCTCGATAGGTAAGCTATCCGGTAAAGCCTTAAGTGTGGATGATATTACACAATTGATACAAAACGG
>JAZNNL010000045.1:0-12297 GCA_045580245.1 Lachnospiraceae bacterium | reverse complement strand
TCCCTGACGCAACATACAATAGAATAACGATGCGTGGCTCAGTTTGGTAGAGCGCTACGTTCGGGACGTAGAGGTCGCAGGTTCAAATCCTGTCGCATCGATGAAAAAAGAAGTTCTCACATCTGTGGGAACTTCTTTTTTGCTTGTTACTATTATTTGAACTTGTGACCTTTAGCGGAGCGAACATTTACCATAGGACTTTCACATATAATAATAAATTAATTCAAATAGCGTCCATAGAAAAATGGTAGCATAGTCATAACTATGCTACCACCTCATATAATTATATTTAATACTATTTTACATTTATAAGTGCCATACGCTATTCTTCAAAAATGTAATCTAAATCACTAATATAATCTCTTGCTTCATTTCTGTAATCGTTTATTGTCCCTTGCACTTGTTCAAAAGAACCTGTGGGATTCTGACAGAAATCAAAAAACGAACTAGTTGTTGTATAATATCCTTTCAAATCAGGATAATACTCATAATCCGAATATTTATCACTCAATTCCTTCATTTGCGCTTTTGCCGCATCTAATGCAGATTGTGCTTCTTCAGCTTTACCATTTGCCACATATGCGCCTTTTACTACCATTACGCAAAACGAAAAAAGGTCATCTTCCATCATAGAAAAAAACAAATCTGCATTCTCTGCATATGCTTTTCTATCCTCTTCCGTAATTTCTGACCATTCTTTTCCACTTATGTCATTCATAACATAAGCAACGCCGTTTCCTAATTCTTCTTCACTTAACGAAAGCTCCGATGCAAGATGCTTAACTCCGTCGCTAAGAATTTCATCATCATCATAGATACCTAAACGCCACGCTTCGTAAAGGTCACTTGCAAATTGTTCCGTAATCTCATAAGCAATTGTAACATTGTCATATGCAACCTTAGACACTTCAAACGCCTTTTTATTACTGTTTCCACACCCACACACAGACACACTCAAAACTACCGCTAAAATAATACTAACTAACTTTTTCATCTGTTTTACCTCTTTTCTTTTGTTTGTATTGTGTTGCCATCATAAACACGTTTCATAACTACATTATAGTCATTATAGTAACTATAGTCAAGTATAAGACCACATCATATGATTATACTGTAGAGATAGAGAGGTACCAAATGATTAGTTATAGCCCCTTTTGGGAAACACTAAAAAATTCATCCGAGACCACTTACACACTAATTAACCGATATCACATTTCTAGTGCTATCATCGACAAATTACGTAAAAATAAACCCATGAACACAACAACCCTCAACGACCTCTGCAGAATATTAAATTGCAATATACAAGACATCGTTACCTACATCCCATCCGATTCCGATCAAATACTTTAGCGTGTGACCAAATAAATTATATCTTTAACCTATTTTTTAGCTTCATTATTCTGATTGTATCGTTTGGCATATAATTCCCATTTGCAATAATCTATCATTCTATCATAGCTAACATCTATATTTTAATCCTCCAAATTACAGATTTTGTTTTTATTGACTCCCCTCTCCATTTCCAATATAATGAAGAAAAGTTTATTCCCAAATGATAAAGGAGGAAGTGCTATGACTTACTCTCAAATATTTAAAAATGTATATTATGATAATAAAAAGCTGCTTCGCATCTATTTAACCATATGCGTTGTGGCATCCGTATTTTTCTTCGGCACAACTAAAGTACTTTTTGCTACTGAAGACTTTACTACTTCAGAAGTGGTAGCCACGCTTGGCGGTAACTTCGGCGTGTTGTTTGCGCCCTTTATGCAGAGTTTTCTGGCAGCTATCGATACACCGTCTGCCCTGGTCTTATTATGCGGAGCTTCCATTGCACTGGATTACATCCCCGTAGAAGCCTTGGATTCTGCCGGTAATTTTATCGGTGCCGAGAACTTAGAGTCTCTTTCCTACTATTCTTTCGGTTTACTGGATTCCAATATCTTCCGCGTACTTTGTGTTGTGTGGTTTATCGTTTCCAAGCTTTCCCGAAGCAACCGTGTTACCTATAGTACCGGCCTTGTTTTGGAAGATATCGAAAATAAAATAGGTGCCTTTGTTAACATCGTGGTGGCACTGTCCCAATTTCTTGCCAATCTTCCTGCCGTCACAACCGTACAGGCTGCAACCGAAGGCTCTCAGAGTGTATCCGCCTCGCCTGTACTTACCGCCTTTTTATGCATCATATTCCTAATCGGTATTTTAGCCGTTTATTTCTTTGTCAGATGGTTATTCTATTTTATAGATATTATTCTGATACCCATATGCTCTCTGGTTCCCTTCTCTGCCACCGCGCTGGAAACCGGAAAAACCGCACTGATTGCCATTATGATGATTATATCTGTGTTGCAACCCTACATATTTGTTTTTATCGCGATTGTAACACTGATTATTTCCATTGTACTTTTCAAAAAAATATATGTAACCATCCGCTACTTTAAACGTATTTATGTACGTCCGTTCTTTAAACGTTTTGTAGGCTATGATACGGAAATACCGCTTATCAGTCCTAAAATACCGAAGAAAGTTGCGGAGACCTTGCAAAATGTGCCTGTAAATATGGTAATACCTGTATATTTGATTAACCGGATTCTGGGACATAAATACACTCATCGCCACGATTGCTGGTGGTATGTACATACGCAGACTGCGCAGGTGCTCCTAAAGCCCCGCCTGTTTAAAAAGGGTTGCTACTGTATTTCCCTGACCGATACATCCGGCCAGAAAATGTTTATAAAAAAATCCTTGCGATTCTTTGAGGTATTTAACCTGCTGGGTACGGAGGAAAACATCGGAAAGCCCTTACACAAAGTCCGCAAGAAAATCCACTTTGTTTTCAGCAAAGAATATATGCACCGTTTTGAATATATAAAACAATTGACAGGCTACGTTGATTATACGGAATATAGGGCTATGATTAGAGCAAACATGAAGTTGTCCAAAGCCGAAGCAAAAGAGCAGCAAAAACTGGCGCGTTTAGAAGCAAAAGAAGCAAAACGCAACAATTCTTTCCAACAATAATAAAAAACTATATAAAGTATTCTAACCCAAAATACAAGCTACAATTGGTGGCTTGTATTTTTTTTAATACAATGCTATACTAAAGTGGGTATTATCTTAACTTTGAGGGGCAAGAAAGGAACACTATGCGTATTGAGGAATTAGAGGCAAACCAGGCCATAAAATTACTGGTAAATGCAGGCGGCCAACAGTTGGAATTTCCCTCCACCGTGTTGGAGGCCTTTCCGCGCAAACATTTAATTCTGGCTGCTCCTGTTATGAAAAATGATAAAATTGTTTCTTTTAGCGGAAAAGGCATCCAGACCCATGTGGTTGTCTTTTATCCCGACCAGAAACCCATAGTATTCCAGAACGTTACCATCCAGACAACCCGCGACCGCAATGACGCTCTTTGTTACATGATTACTTCTCTTTTAGACAGTAGGGAATTTAACCGGCGCGGTGCTTTCCGTTGCTATATCGGTATTGATACCCATGTAAGAATCGGTTCCCATAAAGGGGCGCTGGAAGCCATTATCAAGGACGTCAGTTCTTCCGGATTCGCCTTTGCCTTACGCGGAGAACGGGAACTGGAAATCGGTGAATCCGTTCATGCGGTATTAAACGACTACATAGAAGAAACCGCTAAATCTTATTCTTTCCATTTAATCGGAAACATTGTGCGTTCCTACGAAATGGAAAACAAAATGGTAGTTTATGGTTGTCAGTTATCTGCAAAAATCGTCGGTCTGGATACCTATCTGGTTGAAAAAGAACGTATCCGCCTGCAACGCAACCGCAACAGCAAGCCCGGCGTTAATAAAAAAGATAAATAGCATGAAAACATATAACCAAAACATAAGACTGTATCTGGCAGGAAACATCTTTGTTCACCCTTCTGATACAGTCTTTATTACATTCTGCAATCTCTATTTTTTAGGCAGTCTTAGCCGGACATCTCTCTTAATACATCGCATAAATGGACAAAAATCCCACAAGCATTGAAAACAACATGGATAAAGCCATACCTACAATCGGAACAATAATAGCAACCGTACACATTGTCTTTCCTTTTTTTGCTTTTCCCGTAGTATCATTTTGCATGGCTGCCTGACATTTTTGTCTGCCCACAGCCCCAAGTATCAAACCGATAAAGGGAAATACAAATGCTAATACCAGTGCAATCAATGCCAGATTATATGCCGAAGAAACTTCATCGGGATTTCCCGCAATCCCTCCATTGGGGTTACCGGGTATACTTCCCGTGGCATTCCCTGCAGGATGATATCCGTTTTGTGCAGGAACCCGTTTCACACCGGTCATCCACTGTCCGGTATAAGTGGGCTGTTGACTGTTTTGTGGCTGTGTATAGGCAGTCTGTTGTGCGTTATAACTGTTCCGGGGTGGCGTATAAGCAGTCTGTTGCACGGAACCGGAGAATGTCCCTGAATATTCATCTCTGGGCGGATTCTGCAGTTGCATTATCAGCTGCTCTAAACTATCCTTATAGGCCTTTTTCTTTCCGCCACCATCTAAATCGTCTTCTCCGCCAAATGTGCCTTTCATCCATGCCTCAATATGTACCACACCGTTCACATAGGACCATTTCAGATAACGGTGTCCGCCTTCTGCACTGTCTGTACACAGATAAACCGGTTCCCCATTCCAATCGGTACGGTAATACCGGTTTCTGTACAAATAATTTTCCACAATTTCACTTACCACATCAATAGGGTGCCTCAAGGGTACATCCTGTATATATCTTGCCATCGTGTTCTTCACAGAGGCATAGAAAACCTATACCTCTGTACTCCTTTCGTATCTTATTCCTCTTTATTGTCCGATCAAATGCTAAGCTCCCGAACGGTTTTCCTTAAGGGCAATACCGCCCCTGGTGGAACCGATAATTCGTCTATTCCCATCTTAACAAAGGTTTCCGTAAGCGTCAAATCCGCTGCCAGTTCACCGCATATTCCGGCCCAAATACCTGCTTTATGTGCATTGTCCGTTACCATTTTTATCATGCGAAGCACTGCCGGATGATGGGCATCATAAAAGGCATCCAGTTTCGTATTCTGTCTGTCTACCGCTAATGTGTACTGCGTTAAATCATTGGTCCCTATACTGAAAAAATCAACTTCTTTTGCCAGTTCTTCACTTATCATAACTGCCGCAGGGGTTTCAATCATAATTCCCTGCTTAACATCCCCGTAAGCAATGCCCTGCTCTTTTAATTCCTTTTTTACTTCATTTACAATCTCTTTGATGCGTTTTACTTCTTCCAAAGAAGTAATCATGGGATACATAACCGCAATATTTCCGTAAGCACCTGCTCTGAATATGGCTCGCAACTGGGTTTTAAACACAGCCGGTCTGGTCAGACAAATGCGGATAGCGCGCAGTCCCATTGCCGGGTTTTCTTCATGCCCCAGTTCAAAATAGGAAGCCTGCTTGTCTGCACCGATATCCAAGGTACGGATAATTACCTTTTTATCTCCCATGGTTTCTGCCACAGTCCTATATACTGCAAACTGTTCTTCTTCCGTAGGATAATCCTTCTTCTCTAAGTAGAGAAACTCACTTCTGAAAAGTCCAATACCCTCTGCATCATTTTGCAGTACCTGTGCTAAATCCTTACTGTTTCCGATATTGGCATATAAATGCAGTTTTCTGCCTCCGGCAGTAACCGTTTCCTTCCCTTTGTAGTTTAAAAGCAATGCCTGGTTTTCTTCTTCTTTTTTCTTTCTCTTGTACATTTCTTCCAGAACAGATCCCTCCGGTTCGATATAAAGAATTCCGTTTGTACTGTCTACAACCGCCTCTTTACCGTGTAAATGTTCCAAAGGCAACGGTGTTCCTACCAGTGCCGGAATATTCATGGTTTTTGCCAGAATTGCGGTATGGGAATTCAGCGAGCCCTGTACCGTTACAAATGCCAATACTTTCTCTTTATCCAGCTGTACGGTTTCACTGGGTGTCAAATCCTGTGCAACAATAATCACCGGCTCTTTCATCTGCATTAAGTCGCTGCCTGCTCCGGTTAATACCCTAAGCAAGCGCTCCGAGATATCTTTTATATCCGTGGCTCTCGCCCGCATGTAGCTGTCTTCCATATCCGAAAACATTTTATAAAAATTATCGGAGGTACATGCTATGGCATATTCTGCGTTCACCGACTGGGTTGTAACAATATTCTCAATTGCTTCCACAAAATCTTCGTCCGTCAGCATCATCTGGTGCATTTCAAAAATAGCTGCCCCTTCTTCTCCAATGGACCTTAGGGAATCTTCGTAAAGTTGTCCCAGCTGCGCAATGGCATCCGCCTGTGCCTGTCTGAAACGGTCAAGTTCTGCATCCGCATCTTCCACACGGATACGTTTTACCTGCTGTTCCCCTTTTTGAAATACAAATATTTTTCCAATGGCTACACCGTTTGTTACACTTTTCCCTTGAAATGCAAGCATGCTTTCCGCTCCTTACTTTCTGTCAAAGATTTTCCTGCAAATATTTTTCAATCACAGCAATGGCTTGTTCTTCATCAGCCCCTTCTGCTCTGATTATAATTTCCTGTCCCTGTTTTACTGCAAGCCCCATTACCCCTAAAATCCGTTTTGCATCCACAGTTTTATCATCTTTCGTAATCGTAATACTGCTTTCATATTCTTTGATCACTTTAATCAATTCCCCTGCAGGGCGTGCATGAATTCCTGCCGGGTCCTGAATCTTATATTTCACTTCTTTCATACCGAATTCCTTTCTTCGCCCCTAAATATATCTTTTTATTCACTGCGCACCGGCACAGGTAATTCTTGCCTTACATCTGCCGTAACAATTTTTCTACTTCTTCTTTTGTTGCCAGATTCTCTGAAAAAGCACTGGCACTGCCACAGGCCAACCCCATTTTGAAAGCCTCTTCGTAATCCTTCGTTTTCAGGTACCCTGCCAGGAAACCTGCTACCATAGAATCCCCTGCTCCTACAGCATTTACCAATTCTCCCTCCGGAGCACTGCGCTTATATAGTCCGCCATCTGCGGCAGCTAACACGGCACCTTCTCCCGCCATGGAAACCAGTACATTCCGTGCACCCATTTCCCTCAGTTTCACTGCATAGGGCATCACTTCTTCAGCCGTACGCAGGGTTACATCAAATATTTCACCCAATTCATGATGGTTCGGCTTTATCAAAAATGGCTTGCAGGGCAACACATTCAATAATAAGTCTTTTGTAGCATCCACCACAATCATAATGCCCCTGTTTGCCAGTTTTTCACAAATATCTTTATAGACAGAATCCGGTAACGTTGCAGGTATACTGCCGGCCAGCACTAATACATCCCCCACCTCCAACGCTTCCAGCCGTTCCATCAACCGTGTCAGGCTCTCTGCATCAATATGCGGTCCTTTTCCGTTAATTTCCATTCCATCTACATTCTTTATCTTTACATTAATACGGCAAAAGCCTTCAGAAAGTGTAATAAATTCCGTCCTGCAGCCTGCCTCTTCCAATCTTCTTTTGATTTCTTCTCCGGTAAAGCCTGCTACAAATCCCAAGGCCGTGGTATCCAAACCAAGATTGTTCAACACAAGGGAGACATTAATCCCCTTACCTCCCGGCAATATGGTTTCTTCCTGCGTCCGATTGGTCATTCCCATCTTCAACTCTTTTACGGATACAATATAATCCAGTGCCGGATTCAGTGTAATGGTATATATCATTGTCTTAGCCTCCTGTTTGTGTACTTTTTCCTTATTTACTGTTTATTATACAATTAAATTCTCCATTACGCCATAAAAACCATAAGAATCCCTGTTTTTAAGTATACCTCTTTTCCTATCTTTTATCCGCCAATAATTGCATATTCTCTTTTCCTGTGATATACTTTTTATAGTTTGATTTTCAAAACAACAAAGGAGAAGGTTTTCTAAATGAGAGAATATTGCATTACAACAGATTCCAATTCTGATTTGCCGAAGGATTACATTGAGAAACTGGGCACTACCATTATTCCCCAGTACTATTCCTTTGGTGATACCGTATATGGCGATGAGTTACATATGCCACCTATCGAATTTTATGAAAGAATGAAAAACGGGGAGCTTCCCCAATCTCAGGCCAACAACCCTGCTGTCATCGAAGATAAGTTCCGCGCACTTTTAGATAACGGACTGGATATTATCCACATCGCTTTTTCTTCTGCCTTAAGCGGCAGTTACAACAATGTGTGCATGGTAGCAAGAGAACTGCTTGAAGAGTATCCCGATGCCAAAATCACGGTTATCGATTCCCTAAATGTATCTTTAGGCGAATCCTTACTGGTAATCTACGCAAACAGGTTAAAGGCACAGGGAGCAACTTTCGGAGAAGTTGTCAACGCACTGGAAAAATGCAAGCAGCACATCAATGTACAGTTCACTGTCGATGATTTATTCCACTTACAAAGAGGCGGACGCGTCAGCAAAACGGTTGCTATTGTAGGAAGCGCTCTGAGTTTGAAACCTTTTCTCTACGTAAATGCAGACGGCGGACTGACTTCTGACGGCACTGCACGCGGCAGAAAAAAAGCATTGCACACACTGGTTGAACGTATGCAGGAAACCCTGGCAGAGGATACCGATTATACATTACCCGTTGGTGTCGTACACGGCAACTGTTTACAGGATGCAGAAATGATTGCTCAACTGATTAAAGAAAAAACCAATTATAAAGAGGTCATTATCAATGATATCAGCCCCAGCATCGGTACCCATGCAGGCCCCGGTGCCATCGGCATTTTGTACTATGGTCAGCCTAAGCAACCCGCAAAATAGGCTTGACACCACCATATAAAACCGATATACTAAAAAAGCCGTGCAAATGCCTTTTGGTAGGCTCTTCTATGGCCGGCCTTTTTTATCAATGTTGAAGTTTGGGTCTTGCGCAATGGACGTCTACGAACCGTGTCAGGATGGGAACATAGCAGCACTAAGAAGAATTGTCCATGTGCCGCAAGGGAGCCTGGCGGAGTTGATAAAGAGGTATCGCATAGAAGGGTCTTCCAAAAGACATATGCACGGCTTTCTTTTTTAGTCCATACTACGGAGGAAAGATAATGGGTTGTAAATTATGCCCCAGAGAATGTAATATAGACCGCATTGCGGGAGAAACGGGCTATTGTGGGGAAAGCAATACGATCCGTATCGCAAGAGCCGCACTGCATATGTGGGAAGAGCCCTGTATCAGTGGTGATACCGGTTCCGGCACCGTTTTCTTTTCCGGTTGTTCCTTACGCTGCGTGTTTTGCCAGAACAATTCCATTGCCGGCGGTACTATTGGTAAAGCAGTTTCAACCAACCGGCTGGCTGAGATTTTTTTGGAATTACAACAAAAAGGTGCCTGCAACATTAATTTGGTTACAGCCACCCATTTTGTACCGCAAATAGTTCCTGCAATACAGTCCGCCAAATCCAACGGCCTCAGTATTCCCATTGTCTATAATTGCGGCGGTTATGAAAAAGTAGAAACACTGCGTATGTTAGACGGACTTGTAGATATCTATCTGCCGGATTTAAAGTACCACTCCCCTCATTTATCTGCACGCTACTCCAACGCACCGGACTATTTTGAAAAAGCATCCTTAGCCATAAGCGAAATGTTCCGTCAGGTTGGCAGGCCTGTTTTTGATGATGCAACCGGGCTTATGCAGCGTGGTGTTATTGTCCGTCACCTTTTATTGCCCAAACGGCTTGCGGATTCCAAGAAATTACTGGCATATTTATACGAAACTTATAAAAATGACATATTTGTCAGTATTATGAGTCAGTACACACCCATGGGAATTTTCCCGGATATGCCGGAATTAAACCGCAGAGTTTTCAAAAAGGAGTACGATGCCCTTGTGGATTACTGCATCTCCCTGGGAATAGAGAACGGATTTATACAAGAAGGTGACGTCGCTTCAGAAAGTTTTATTCCTCCCTTTGATTTGGAAGGCGTATAACTAAATATCCACCCGCTTCATATAATAACCAAAGCCGCCTTCACCGGCTACTTCCGTAGCCGATTCAAATCCTTCAAACCCGAACATAAGGGCTGCCTGCTTTTCCCTGTCATAATACACGCCCGGCACTCCGAGATAATACACATCCTCCTCTGCTTCCCGGATTTTGGTCAGTATCACATGACCGTAATTGTAATATCCATGTAGCAAGAAGCTGTTTTGTACCAAATTCTGATACCGTCTTGTCAGCACAATAAAATCCCCGGGGCCCACAGATAAATATTCTCTCTTATCACCAAAGGGTCGGATATGCGGATAAATGCGGTTTAACTGCACCCATTTATCACCCGAAATCCGTTCCGGTCTATTTTTTATATCCCGTTTTGTGATTTCGTTCTGTTCTTTTATTTTTGTATCCGCATCCGGCACTTCTTCTTTTTTTACTTCCGGTGCTTGCGTATGCACCAATTCTACCGTTTCTGTTTCCGACTCTTGTGTATGCACCAATTCTACTGTTTCTGTTTCCGGTTCTTGTGTAAGTGCTAACTTTTTTGTTTCCATTCGTGGCTCTTGCATGTGAGATATTTCTATGATCTCTACTTCTGCTTCTTTCTTCTCTTCTGTCTGTACCGGCTTTTCTGTCTCAGTATTATCTGCCACCGTATTTTCTGCCGCCTGTTCCCAAATAGTTTCCAGGTGCCTGTTTTCCGATAACCGGATAATAATGCCCTGACAGTTTTCATAAGAAATTCCTGTCCCTGCCAAATTTCCGGCATCCCATTTTCCGGTGTATTCACCTGCCCCGTAACGCAATTGCATGGTATCAGCATTGTGCAACGCGCCACATGCAACCAGTTTAATTTCTGCCGGCAGGGTATCTCCAGCCTGTAACCCTCTGATATGTATTTGTATTCTGCAATCTCTGTTTCTAACTTCACATTTGAGGTATCCTGCATTTTTTACTTTTTTTCCACTCTCCAAATAATCCAGATATGCAATTTTCTTATTATAATAATTGTGCTCCGTCATATAATCCCTTTCTCTACCATTTCCTTTTTCTACTTCTAAACCAACCGCCTGATACAAGCACCCTTTGCCTTATGGTACAGGCTGTTACTGTATCAATATATTCCCATAAATGGCCGTATATGCACCTTGTCCACAAATTCGCTATTTATGGGGAAGATTTTTTCTTGGGTTTATAGTATAGTAAATGTATCAAGAATATGAGGTGAGCATATGGATGCCAAGAAAACGGGTGCGTTTATTGCACAACTAAGAAAAGAAAAAAATATGACACAACAGGAATTAGGAGAAAAACTTTTTGTTACCAATAAAACCATATCCAGATGGGAAAACGGGAACTATATGCCGGATATAGAAATTCTTCAGGCTTTGTCACAGGAGTTTAACATTAGTATTAATGAATTACTAAGCGGAGAACGGCTGAATGAATCCACTTATATAGATAAGGCGGAAGAAAATTTGAAAGGCATTCTGCGTACAGAAACTTTCTCCTTAGAAGAAAAATGTCTCTTCTTTAAGCAGAAATGGAAACGTGAACATGAACTGTCCCGTATCCTTAGTCTTGTTATCCTTCTGACAATAGCTATTTTAGGAATTGTTTACTCAAATATGTACTTATTTGTACCGGCAGTATTGGCAATAATAGGGGTAAATCTCTTTTTCTATAACCGTATGATGGCATACGTGGAATCCCATGCCTACGACGGCTCCGGCAAGGATTCTTCCAAGTAACAGGGTTTTAACAAGTGTTGGTACGAAAAGACAAACGACGTGCCCCTTGTAAAAAGTTTTCCGGCGCATACCCTTAGCAAACGTCGGCATTTAGGTTGCGTATTTTGCAACCTTATGTGCCGCTACGTTTGGTAGGAGCGAAAGCAAGTCTGCAAGGAAACTTTTTACAAAGGGCACGCAGTTTGCTTTTTCACATCAGCACTTTTTGTAACCCTGTTACTTTAAAGAATCCAAATATTTCATATAGTTTACTACCATTAATGCAATTTTAAATGTTAAAGCATCATCAAAAGTTCTAATATCCAGTCCGGTACTCTTTTGCAGCTTTTCAATGCGGTACACCAAAGTATTACGATGTACAAAAAGCTGGCGGGAAGTCTCAGATACATTCAAATTGTTTTCAAAGAATTTATTAACAGTACTTAACATTTCTTCATCCAGTTCTTCCGGTATATTGTCACCGAATATTTCCTGAATGAAAATTCTGCACAGGTTAACAGGCAACTGATAAATCAGACGGCCAATCCCCAAAGTAGAGTATGCAATCACATTCTTTTC
>JAZNNL010000044.1:0-16976 GCA_045580245.1 Lachnospiraceae bacterium | reverse complement strand
GAGATAATCGTTCATGACAAAAGAATTGAGAAACTGGATTCTATTGTGAGCGAAGTAAAACAGAGTGAAGAATGGGAGGATGTTCGGATGAGTATTATGAAGTATGCCTTAGAGCATGGAACGGCGATTGGCATAGAGCAGGGGCTTCAACAGGGCATAGAACAGGGAATAGAACAGGGAATAGAACAGGGAATAGAACAAGGCTCTAATTACCGACTGATAGAATTGATTTGTAAAAAACTAAAGAAAAACAAAACCAGAGAACAGATTGCAGACGAAGTGGAAGAAGAACTGGAACGGGTTGACTATCTATGCGATTTGGTAATTGCTGAAAACTATGATGTAAAGCGCATTTGTGAGAAAATGACTGCACAAAAGAAGTAATTCTAAACAAAAACTTAATTTTTAATGAACTTTCAAAACCGCTATTGAAAAAACAGACGATATACCGTAAACTACACATATAGGACTTATTAAGGAGGTTTTTTCGATGACGAAAGCAGAAATTTTGAAGCAGGAAATTTTAAGACAGTATAGAAGTGTAAGACAGTTTGCCCTGGAAATGGGTATTCCTTATAGTACATTGGTTACCGCATTAGAACGCGGTATCGATGGTATGGCGTATGGCACCGTTATCAGAATGTGTGATAAATTAAGTTTAAACCCTGTAGACTTCAGTTCTCTGGAAAGAGATGCTTCTTTGGGAGCGCAGCTTTTAGAAAACAGAGTTATGCAGTACTATGTAAAGTTAAATCAGAACGGCAGAGACAAAATCTTAGAGCTGATGGACGATTTTGTACAGATTGATAAATATAAAGTGAAAACGAAAAAGACAAAATAATCAGACAGAAAAGTAGGAATAGTCGAAGACGGCTATTCCTTACTTTTATGTTGTAAGTGTTTCGGTAAATGCGCCGGAATACATGAAAGAAAAAAAGATTTCCGGGGAGAAAAACATGAACTACGATTATCTGATAGTTGGTGCAGGACTGTTTGGTGCCGTATTTGCCAATGAAATGAAAAAAGCAGGAAAAAAATGTCTGGTCATTGATAAGAGACCACACATTGCCGGCAATATTTATACCGAGGAACAGGCAGGCATACAGGTTCATAAATACGGGGCACATATCTTCCACACATCCGATAAAAAGATTTGGGAGTATGTACAGCAGTTTGCGGAATTTAATCATTATATCAATTCGCCGGTGGCAGTATACAAGGATGAATTGTATAATATGCCCTTTAATATGAATACCTTCAGCAAGATGTGGGGCATCAAAACACCTGCAGAGGCGAAAGAAATAATTGCTTCCCAGATTAAGGAGCTACAGATTGAGAATCCCCAAAATCTGGAGGAACAGGCACTTTCCCTGGTGGGCACGGATGTTTATGAAAAGTTGGTAAAGGGCTATACAGAGAAACAGTGGGGCAGGGACTGTAAGGAACTGCCGGCATTTATCATCAAGCGTTTGCCTCTGCGTTTTACCTATGACAACAATTATTTTACAGACCCCTATCAGGGCATCCCTAAAGGCGGTTATACGCAGATTGTAGAAAAGCTTTTAGAAGGTATACCGGTGCAGACAGGTATTTCTTACAAGGCGTTTCTGGCAGAAAACGAGGCCAAAGGCACCAATGCAGACACCTTTACCAAAATACTGTATACCGGTATGATTGATGAGTATTTTGATTATTGCTTAGGGCAGTTGCAGTACCGTTCCTTACGTTTTGAGGAAGAATGCATCGCAGATTGTGACAATTATCAGGGTAACGCAGTAGTGAATTACACAGAGCGCGAGGTCCCCTATACCCGTATCATAGAGCACAAACATTTCGAATTCGGCACGGGAGAAAACACGGTGATTACCAGAGAATATCCCGCAACATGGAACCCGGGAGATGAACCCTATTATCCCATCAATAATGATGAGAACAATGCATTATATGAAAAGTACGCCAAGCTGGCAGCCCAAGAAAAAAATGTACTTTTTGGCGGCAGACTGGGACAGTACAAGTATTACGATATGGATAAAGTCATTGCGGCAGCGCTTCAAATGGCAACTGAGGAATTATAAAACTTTTTGTAGAAAAAGGCAGGCAAATTTTGCTTGCCTTTTTTGATTCTTATGCTATAATAACTATATGTTTTGAATATCAAACTATTTTAAAAACAAATAATTTGAAACTAGAGAAACGAAACCGGAAATAGAATTATGTGAAAGGAGAGCTTGTTGCTAGTAAAGAAAAGAATGCGCTAAAAGACTTGTAACAGGCGATTGTAAGAATGGGTTGGAATGAAGCCTTAGCGGATTTGGATGCCAGACGGGAGAAAGCTTTGGTAGGCGGTGGCCTTGCCAAGATTGAAAAGCAGCATGCCCAGGGGAAACTCACGGCCAGAGAAAGAATCGAAGTACTGTTAGATAAAGGTACATTTGTAGAAGTGGATGGCTTTGTGGAATCCCGTATTGACGATTTTGATTTGGATAAGAGACGCGTGCCCGGCGACGGTGTAGTAACCGGCTATGGTGAGATTGACGGAAGACTGGTATTTGTCAGTAGTGAAGACTTTACCGTAATCGGCGGTACACTGGGTGAATATCATTCCTTCAAAATTGCACGTCTCCAGGATATGGCCATGGAGATGAAAGCACCTATGATTTGTATTAACGACAGTGGCGGAGCCCGTATTGAAGAAGGGATTTCTTCCCTGAGCGGTTACAGTGGTATGTTTTTGCGTCATACGAAAGCTTCCGGTGTGATTCCCCAGATTGCGGTTATCTTAGGCCCCTGCTCCGGCGGAGCGTGTTATGCGCCTGCCATTTGTGACTTTATTTTCATGGTAAAGGACACGTCCAAGATGTTTATTACCGGGCCTAATGTTGTGAAGACCGTTATCAATGAAGAGGTATCGGTAGAAGAACTGGGCGGCGCTGAGGTACATGCAAAGAAAAGCGGGGTATCCCATTTTACCTATGATGATGAAAAAGAATGTCTGATGGGAGTGCGTAAATTACTTACCTATTTACCTTCTAACTTTGAAGGGAAAGCACCGGTGATTCATCCGGTAACAGAGAAAGAACCTATTTTCCATAAAGTAAATAAGGTTTTTGAAAAGCTGATACCCAAAAAAAAGGTGACGAAAACGGAAGACAATCCCTGTGCCAATCTATGTAAAATTGTACCGGACAATTCCCGTATTGCTTATGATGTCAAAGATGTTATTACTTGTATTGCGGATAAGGGAAGCTTTTTTGAGGTGCAGAAGGAGTTTGCGCAAAATGCAGTGGTGGGATTTGCCAGAATGAATGGGGAGAGTGTAGGGTTTATTGCCAACCAGCCCAATCAGATGTGCGGTTCTCTGGATTATCACGCATCTGATAAGATTGCAAGATTTATCAGATTCTGTGATTGTTTTAATCTGCCTCTGATTACCCTGGTAGATGTACCGGCATTTTTACCCGGTACGGCACAGGAGCATAGCGGTATTATCCGCCACGGTGCAAAGGTGCTGTATGCATATTCGGAAGCAACCGTACCGAAGATTTCTTTGATTATGCGTAAAGCATACGGCGGAGCCTACATTGCCATGAATTCCAAAGAAATGGGTGCAGATATGGTATTTGCTTGGCCCATTGCAGAAATTGCAGTAATGGGTGCCGACGGTGCGGTGAATATTGCGTTTAAAAGAAAAATTAAGAACGCAGAGAATCCGGAAGCCATGCGTGCGCAGTGCAAAAAGGAATACGAAGACCGTTTCTTAAATCCCTATGTTGCCGCAGCCAGAGGTTATGTAGACGAAGTCATCCGTCCGGAAGAATCCCGGGAACGCCTGCTGGTAGCCTTAAAAGCCCTAAAACATAAAAAGGCTCCTTTTATAAATAAGAAACACGGCAACATCCCCCTGTAGTCCATGGTGGCAGGCTGATACAAAAGATTAGTTTTATATTGGATAATTACAAACGGCTGTTAGAAAAAGTTATCCGGCGCAGACCCTTGCCGGACGCCGGCACTTATGCACCGTACTTTGGTGCATTATGTGTCCGCTGCGTCTGGCGTGGAGCGAGAGCGTGTCTGCAAGGAAACTTTTTCTAACAGCCGTCTTAGTATTCATTATAAAATTAATCTTTTGTATCAACCTGCAACCCCTAACAATAACTGTTAAACATCATACCGCTATACGCACTGGTCACATAAGGGCTTGCAAAATTTCTGCCCGGATTTTTGTAGGCCACAATGGTGCGGTTTACGTAGTTCATCGGGTTTAAGGAAACCTGGTCGGTTTTCTTCACCAGTAAATCTGCAAATCCTTTTAATGCATCATAGTTAAAGGATGCATCTGTTGCGGATGCAGTATCTTTTAATTTGGTATCGTCAATGGAAATGGTACGGTCTGCCTGAATGTGAAGCCCCATTTTTTCCATTTCTGCCTGATAGGTGGAAGCGATGCGTCCCATTTCGTTTACCAGACGTCCGCTTAAGGACTGGCTTTCGCGGTAGGCGTTTGCGGCGCTGATAAAGCTGTTGTAGCTGCCGATTAATGTGTTGATATTGTCACTCAGCGATTCCACATCTGTCTTAAGACCGATGGAAACGGTTGTGCCGGGTGCGTTGATACCTTTTAATTCCACTTCATACATCTTGCCGATGGTAAAGGTGTTGGAAGCAGTACTGCGTTCTTCTCCGTTTAATAAGAAAGAGGAGTTGGCAGGTTTGCGGGAAATATAGTGTAATCCGAAATAATCAACCGCACCGGCAGTTTTGCTGGTGTGCTCTTCTGAAATTTGGAAAATGGTATCTTTTCCGTAAGGAAGTCCTGTTGCGGTGGAAGTCAGGCGGATGGAACTGCGGGCATCCCCCTCGTCCAAACGTGCCTGGATGCCGATATCGGCATTGTTAATCAGACGGACCAGACGTTCCTGTACATCTTTATTGGTATCCCCTTCGTTTATATTAAACTGAAATTCGTAGTTTAAATCATTGATGGCAACGTCAAAAGAGTAGGTGCCGGCAGATAATCCGACACGGCCTTCCGGTAAATATGCACCCATGTTTTCCTGGGAAGTTGCAAGACTGTTTACTGCAATTTCCAAAGTGGGAGCAGGAGCACCTGAAGACAGGTCACCTACAAAGGTTGCGCTTACTACATCTTCGTCAGATGAATAGGCAGTTTTTTGTCCCAGTACATGTTCCTTTTCCAAGCCGCCCAAAGAAGCGATGGTATTGTGTAACATGCGGGCATTTTCTTTTAACGAAACCGCATACTCCTGACTTTCCCGGCTTTTTGTATCCAGATACCAGGGGGATTCTTTGTTTAATTTTACAATGGAATTATAAATGCTGCGAAGCTCACTCTTCTTATGCGTATCGTACTGAGTCGTGCTCTTGGGCGCATACGTAGTGAGATAGTGATTATAGACGCTATTCATGATAGCATTGCTCATAAGAACCCTCCTTTCTTCCTTGAAATAGTAGCACGGCTGACACTGTAATCCGTTTATAGTGGGGAAAATATCCCAAGCCAATGCACCAGGGCACAAAAAACCTATTTTTATGCTTCTATTGTAACACGCTTTTTCGCAAGAAGCAAGAGGGTTAGCCGTATTTTCTTACACCAATGCACTAATAATAAGGAAATAATTGAAAAAAACAAAAAACTGTAAAGAAAAAAACATTGACGTGCAGGCTGATATGTGCTATATTAGCTTAGCAAGATGCTTTTGAGCTCTTTTTTTTATGCATATTTTTAATTAGGAAAAAACGCGTGGAGGTGGAACAAATGCGTACAAAGATTACATTGGCATGTACAGAATGCAAACAGCGTAATTACAATACTACAAAGGATAAGAAGACACATCCTGACAGAATGGAAACCAAGAAATATTGTAGATTCTGCAAGACTCATACAATGCACAAAGAGACCAAATAATCCGGTCGGAAGGAGAGACTATGGCAGATTCAGCAGAAAAGACGACAAAGAAGCAGGGCTTCTTTAAAAACGTGCAGATTGAATTTAAGAAAATCTCATGGCCGGACAAGAAAACCATGTTTAAGCAGTCCGTTGCGGTTGTTGCAATCGCTGTGGTTGCAGGTGTGATTATTGCCGGTATTGATTATCTGGCATTAGAGGGCATCAATTTCTTGACATCATTATAATAGTAGAGCGAGGGTGATTGTATGGCAGAGGCAAAATGGTACGTAGTGCATACGTACTCCGGATATGAAAACAAAGTCAAAGCCAATATTGAAAAAACAATCGAAAACAACAAACACCTTGCTGAGGAAATCCTGGAGGTAAGGGTACCTATGCAGGATGTTGTGGAGATTAAGAACGGCGCCAAGAAAACAGTTCAGAAAAAGATGTTTCCCGGCTATGTTCTGCTCAATATGGTTATGAATGATGATACCTGGTACGTTGTGCGTAACACCAGAGGTGTAACAGGGTTTGTAGGACCGGGAAGTAAACCGGTACCGCTGACCGAAGCAGAAATGAAGCCCCTGGGTATCAAGATGGAAAATGTTTCCATCGACTTTAACGAAGGCGACAGCATCGCAGTTGTGGCTGGCGTTTGGAAAGACACCGTTGGTGTCGTACAGAAGCTGGATTACGGTAAGCAGACAGCTACCATCAATGTGGAACTGTTCGGAAGAGAAACTCCTGTAGAAATCAGTTTCGCAGAAGTAAGAAAGCTTTAATTCATTTTATTATGGTATTTTCCGGATTGACTTGGGCGTGAGCGTAAGCAAAACGGATAATATAAGGCAACAAGCAAAGGCGTTTCTTTGGAAATGCCAGTGGGAGTTTCGTAGGTTTGGTAATTAGAATGAGTAAGTCGAAAAAAATTCGCTGGGATTTTTTCGATGGCTCGGCAAAGCTGAGACTATGAAACGCCAGATTACCACATTATAGGAGGTGCCACTATGGCAAAGAAAGTAGAAGGATATATCAAGTTACAGATTCCTGCCGGCAAAGCAACACCGGCTCCGCCTGTTGGTCCTGCACTTGGACAGCACGGCGTTAACATCGTTGAATTTACAAAACAGTTCAACGCAAGAACAGCAGATAAAGGTGATGTAATCATCCCTGTTGTTATTACCGTATATGCAGACAGAAGCTTCAGCTTTGTTACAAAGACTCCGCCTGCTGCAGTACTTTTAAAGAAAGCATGTAATATCAAATCCGGTTCCGGCGTACCTAACAAGAACAAGGTAGCAACCATCTCCAAAGCAAAAATTCAGGAAATCGCTGAAATGAAGATGCCGGACTTAAATGCAGCAAGCCTCGAAGCAGCTATGAGCATGATCGCAGGTACTGCAAGAAGTATGGGTATTGTAGTAGAAGACTAATAGTAAACAAGATTGGGAGACAGGAAACTGTCGTTAGAACCATAGGAGGATTTTAAAATGAAGCATGGTAAGAAATATAGCGAAGCTGCTAAATTAGTAGATCGCGCAACATTCTATGAAGCTGCAGATGCAATCTCTTTAGTAAAGAAAACTGCAGTTGCAAAATTTGATGAAACTGTAGAAGTACACATCAGAACAGGCTGTGACGGACGTCATGCTGAACAGCAGATCCGTGGTGCAGTAGTTCTTCCTAACGGAACCGGTAAGGCTGTAAAGGTGCTGGTTTTCGCTAAGGGTGACAAGGTAAATGAAGCAGAAGCTGCCGGTGCAGATTATGTAGGTGGCGAAGAGCTCATTCCTAAGATCCAGAATGACGGTTGGTTAGATTTCGACGTTGTTGTAGCAACTCCTGATATGATGGGTGTTGTTGGTCGTCTGGGTAAGGTTCTCGGTCCTAAAGGTTTAATGCCTAACCCTAAGGCTGGTACTGTAACCATGGATGTTACCAAGGCAGTTAACGATATCAAAGCCGGTAAGATCGAATACAGACTGGATAAGGCAAACATCATTCATGTTCCTGTAGGTAAGGTTTCCTTTACCGAAGAACAGCTGCTTGAAAACTTCAATGCACTGATGGATGCTATCGTAAAAGCAAAACCTTCAGCATTAAAGGGTCAGTATTTAAGAAGTGTTACTTTAACTTCTACCATGGGACCTGGTGTAAAGGTTAGCGTTGCTAAGTTCTAAGTATAGTAACTTAAGGGGAAGGCTTGTCCTTCCCCTTTTTGTATGTTTTGAAATGGGTGTAGAGGGTATACAAACTGTGGAGAAATACAATATATATCAGACACGGACTCGCTCTCACTCGATGACGGACGTAGCAGTACTAAGCTCGCGGGCGTAGACACGCCCGATACCTCGCTAAGTGCTGACGTCCGCCAACGGTCCTTTGTCTTGATATATATTGTATTTCCCCACAATTCACATATCAGTACACCGATTTCAAAATAAACAAAAAGGGGGTTGACAAGGGCTTTCCCATATGTTAATATACGTAAGGTCTGGGTAAGTACTTAGACACAGCCGAAGACAGTAGGTGACAAGAGCGTTGTTTAGCGCCAGAGTCGTAAGCGTAAAACCGCCTACCGAGGAAAGAGTTTTGATTTAAGACTTTTATGCCTCTCTGTCTTCAGAGAGGTTTTCTTATATGAACTCCTTTCGGCCGGGAAATATTCCCACAATATTCTATAAGGAGGTAAAAGAAATGGCAAAGGTTGAATTAAAACAGCCCGTTGTACAGGAGATTTCCGAACGTATCAAAGATGCACAGTCTGTTGTATTGGTTGATCCCAGAGGTCTTACTGTAGAGCAGGATACCCAGCTTCGTCGTGAATTACGTGAAGCAGGCGTTACTTACAAGGTTTACAAGAACACAATGATGAACTTTGCGTTCAAGGGAACCGTTTGTGAAGACTTGTCCCAGTATCTGGCAGGTCCCAGCGCTATGGCAGTATCCACAGAAGATGCAACAGCACCTGCAAGAGTGTTAGCTAAGTTTGCAAAGACTGCTAATAAGCTTGAAATCAAAGGTGGTGTAGTAGAAGGAACCGTATATGATGCAGCAGGTATTGCAAGCATTGCAAGCATTCCTTCCAGAGACGAACTTATTTCCAAGTTGCTTGGAAGCTTACAGTCTCCTATCACTAACTTCGCTCGCGTTATGAACCAGCTCGCTGAAAAAGGTGGTGCAGGCGCATGTGAAGCACCCGCAGCTGAAGAAGCTCCCGCTGAGGAAGCTCCCGTAGCTGAAGCTGCTGTAGAAGAAGCACCTGCAACTGAAGCAGAAGCACCCGCAGCAGAATAATTTTAAGAAACAATTAACAGAGCAGAAGAATCTGCAAAACAAACAATAAAACATTTCGGAGGTAAATGAAAATGGCTAAATTAACAGCTCAGGAACTCATTGACGCTATCAAAGAGTTAACCGTATTAGAATTAAATGACTTAGTAAAAGCTTGTGAAGAAGAATTCGGCGTAGCTGCAGCAGCAGGCGTTGTAGTTGCAGCAGCAGGTGCTGGCGCAGCAGAAGCAGCAGAAGAAAAGACTGAATTTGATGTAGAACTTGCAGAAGCAGGTGCTGAAAAGGTTAAGGTTATCAAGGTTGTTCGTGAAATCACCGGTCTTGGCCTGAAGGAAGCTAAGGACGCTGTAGATGGCGCTCCTAAGGTAATTAAGGAAGGCGCTTCTAAGGAAGAAGCTGAAGAAATCAAGAAGAAACTGGAAGAAGTTGGCGCTAAGGTTAACTTAAAGTAATTACAGTTTAACGTGATTTGTAACAGGCGTTGCGGCTTTGGCTGCGACGCTTGTTTTTACTTTTGATAATTTGGAGGATTGTGTCTGGCCGCAGGAGGCAGAAAGTAAACAGTCCTATTCTTTGGCTCGATTCTTTTGTATAAATTTTTCGAACAAAATCTAAAATTTTTCTTGACTCAATTTCCAATTTGTAGTAATATGGATAGTGCACTATTGTGGTGTGTTATGTCTATTTGTAGTATGAAACACCGACAAATAGGGTCAATATCATATAAGAACGGGGTGAAATGTCAATGGAAAAGAACAGAATACGTCCTATTGCCGCAGGCAAGAATATGCGTATGAGTTATTCACGACAGAAAGAGGTTTTGGAGATGCCCAACCTGATTGAGGTCCAGAAGGATTCTTATCAGTGGTTTTTAAACGAAGGCTTAAAAGAAGTCTTTGACGACATCTCTCCTATTGCAGACTATTCAGGTTCCTTAAGCCTTGAGTTTGTAGATTTCGAACTTTGTGAAGACGATGTGAAATATTCTATTGAAGAATGTAAGGAAAGAGATGCTACTTATGCGGCACCTCTCAAAGTTAAGGTACGTCTTTACAACAAGGAAAAAGAAGAAATCAGTGAGCACGAGATTTTTATGGGCGACCTGCCGCTTATGACAGCAACCGGTACCTTTGTTATCAATGGTGCGGAACGTGTTATCGTAAGCCAGCTGGTTCGTTCTCCCGGTATCTACTACGCT
Organism: Lachnospiraceae bacterium; assembly: GCA_045580245.1. Classification (GTDB taxonomy): domain Bacteria; phylum Bacillota; class Clostridia; order Lachnospirales; family Lachnospiraceae; genus Acetatifactor. The sequence continues at coordinate 6,573 of JAZNNL010000044.1, read as the reverse complement.
ATCGGTCACGATAAGATTGGAAAGAGATTGTTCTCTTGTACTGTTATCCCGAACCGTGGTGCATGGTTGGAGTATGAAACAGATTCCAACGATGTGTTCTATGTTCGTGTGGACAGAACCAGAAAAGTACCGATTACCGTATTAATCAGAGCACTGGGCGTGGGTACCAATGAGGAAATCAGAGAACTCTTTGGTGATGAACCCAAGATTGAAGCAAGCTTTTCTAAGGACACTGCTGAGAATTATCAGGAGGGTCTGTTAGAGTTATACAAAAAAATCCGTCCCGGTGAGCCTTTAAGCGTAGAAAGTGCAGAAAGTCTCATCAGTGCTATGTTCTTTGACCCCAGAAGATATGATTTGGCTAAAGTCGGCAGATATAAATTTAATAAGAAGCTGGCTCTCAGAAACAGAATCCGTCATCAGATTCTGGCTGCAGATGCAGTGGATCCTGCAACCGGCGAAATTATTGCAGAGGCAGGTACAAAGGTGACTGCAGAACTGGCTGACGCAATTCAGAATGCAGCAATTCCTTTTGTATACATCCAGACTGAAGAAAAGAACGTAAAAGTTCTTTCCAATATGATGGTAGATATCCGTAACTTCGTAGATTGCAATCCTAAGGAACTGGGTGTTACCGAACTGGTATATTATCCCGTTCTGGCACAGATTCTTGACGAGTTTGCAAACGATCCCGAAGAACTGGCAGAAGCTATCAAGAAAAATGCACATGAGTTAGTGCCGAAGCATATTACAAAGGAAGATATCTTTGCTTCCATTAACTACAATATGCACCTGGAGTATGGTCTTGGTAACGGTGACGATATCGACCATTTGGGTAACAGACGTATCCGTGCGGTTGGTGAACTGTTGCAGAACCAGTACCGTATCGGTTTATCCAGAATGGAAAGAGTTGTTCGTGAAAGAATGACCACCCATGATACTGAGGATATTTCTCCCCAGGCACTTATTAACATTAAGCCTGTAACTGCAGCTGTAAAGGAATTCTTTGGTTCTTCCCAGCTGTCACAGTTCATGGACCAGAACAACCCTCTGGGTGAACTTACCCACAAGAGACGTTTGTCCGCATTAGGTCCCGGCGGTCTTTCCAGAGAACGTGCCGGATTCGAGGTTCGAGACGTACATTATTCCCACTACGGAAGAATGTGTCCTATTGAAACCCCCGAAGGTCCTAACATCGGTTTGATTAACTCCCTTGCAAGTTATGCAAGAATTAACGAATATGGTTTCGTAGAGGCTCCTTACCGTAAGATTGACAAATCTGACCCGGCAAATCCCCGCGTTACCGAAGAAGTTGTTTACATGACAGCGGATGAAGAAGATAACTACTACGTAGCACAGGCAAATGAAACTCTGGATGCAGAAGGTCATTTCGTAAAGAATTCCGTATCCGGCCGTCATTTGGATGAAACACAGGAATATCCCAAGGCTATGTTCGATTATATGGACGTATCCCCTAAGATGGTATTCTCTGTAGCGACAGCGTTAATTCCTTTCCTGGAAAACGACGATGCGAACCGTGCGCTGATGGGTTCCAACATGCAGCGTCAGGCAGTACCTCTTTTAACTACAGAAGCACCCGTTGTAGGTACCGGTATGGAAACCAAAGTAGCGGTAGACTCCGGCGTTTGTGTGGTGGCAAAGAAGGCAGGTACCATTGATTATGTATCTTCCAATTTAATTAAGATTACTTACGATGATGGTGAAAAGGAAGAGTTCCATCTTTCCAAATTTACCAGAAGTAACCAGTCTAACTGCTACAACCAGAAGCCCATCGTATTCAAGGGCGACCATGTTGCAGAAGGCCAGGTTATCGCAGACGGTCCTTCTACTTCCGAAGGTGAACTGGCACTGGGTAAGAACCCTCTGATCGGTTTCATGACCTGGGAAGGTTACAACTACGAGGATGCGGTTTTATTAAGTGAAAGACTGGTACAGGAGGATGTTTATACCTCCGTACACATTGAAGAATATGAAGCAGAAGCACGTGATACCAAGTTAGGACCCGAAGAAATTACCCGTGATGTTCCCGGCGTAGGTGATGATGCATTAAAGGATCTGGACGACCGTGGTATTATCCGTATCGGTGCTGAGGTTCGTGCCGGAGATATTCTGGTAGGTAAGGTAACTCCTAAGGGTGAAACAGAACTTACCGCAGAAGAAAGACTGCTTCGTGCAATCTTTGGTGAAAAGGCAAGAGAAGTAAGAGATACTTCCTTAAAGGTACCTCATGGTGAATATGGTATCGTTGTGGATGCTAAAGTATTTACCAGAGAAAATTCAGATGAATTGGCTCCCGGTGTTAACCAGGCAGTTCGTATTTATATTGCGCAGAAGAGAAAGATTTCCGTAGGTGACAAGATGGCTGGTCGTCACGGTAACAAGGGTGTTGTTTCCCGTGTATTACCCGTAGAAGATATGCCTTATCTGCCTAACGGACGTCCTCTGGACATCGTGTTAAACCCTCTGGGTGTACCTTCCCGTATGAATATTGGACAGGTACTGGAAATCCACTTATCCTTAGCTGCTAAGGCACTTGGCTTTAACGTGGCAACTCCTGTATTTGACGGTGCAAACGAAAAGGATATTATGGATACCCTGGATTTGGCTAACGATTACGTAAATCTGGAGTGGGAAGAGTTTGAAGAAAAGCATGGGGAAGAACTGCGTCCCGAAGTACTGCAGTACTTATCCGATAACAGAGACCACAGAAAGCTTTGGAAGGGCGTTCCCATTTCCCATACCGGTAAGGTAGAGTTACGCGACGGACGTACCGGTGAAGCTTTTGACAGCCCTGTTACCATCGGTCACATGCATTACCTGAAGCTCCACCATCTGGTAGACGATAAGATTCATGCACGTTCTACCGGCCCGTACTCCTTAGTAACCCAGCAGCCTCTGGGTGGTAAGGCACAGTTCGGTGGCCAGCGTTTCGGTGAAATGGAAGTTTGGGCGTTGGAAGCATATGGTGCATCCTACACCTTGCAGGAAATTCTGACCGTGAAGTCCGATGATGTTGTGGGTCGTGTGAAGACATACGAAGCAATTATCAAGGGTGACAATATTCCTGAATCCGGTATTCCGGAATCCTTCAAGGTATTGCTCAAGGAATTACAGGCACTGGGTCTGGATATCCGTGTGCTGCGTGATGACAATACTGAAGTGGAAATCATGGAAACCGTAGACTACGCCGATACCGATTACCGCTACGAAATGGAAGGCGACAGGAAGAATTACAATGACTACGAAAAGGATTCTTTAGGCGAAATGGGTTATCAGCAGCAGGAATTCGATGAAGACGGCGAGCTGGTTAGCGCAGAAGATGATTTCGGCGGAGAATTTGATGACGAAGTCCTTGTAGATGAAATGGACGAATTCTAAAATAGATTAAAGTATGGAAGGGAGTGCCATAGATGTCAGAAACAAATAACGAAGTTTATCAGCCCATGACATTTGATGCCATTAAAATCGGTCTGGCTTCACCGGAGAAGATTCGTGAATGGTCCAGAGGCGAAGTGTTAAAGCCTGAAACCATTAACTACAGAACCTTAAAACCGGAAAGAGACGGTTTGTTCTGTGAAAAGATTTTCGGACCCAGCAAGGACTGGGAATGTCATTGTGGTAAATATAAGAAAATCAGATACAAAGGCGTTGTCTGCGATCGTTGTGGTGTAGAAGTTACCAAAGCAAGTGTGCGTAGAGAACGTATGGGACACATTGAGCTTGCTGCTCCTGTATCCCATATCTGGTACTTTAAAGGTATCCCCAGCCGTATGGGACTTATCCTGGATTTGTCTCCCAGAGTGCTGGAAAAGGTATTATACTTTGCATCCTACATTGTATTGGATGCAGGGGAATCCAATCTGGAATACAAACAGATTCTTTCTGAAAAGGAATACCAGGATGCCAGAGAAACATGGGGCAATAAGTTCCGTGTAGGTATGGGTGCAGAAGCAATCAAAGAGCTGTTACAGGCGATTGATTTGGAAGCGGAAGCAGTAGAATTAAAGACCGGTCTGAAGGAATCTACCGGTCAGAAACGTGCCCGTATTATTAAGAGACTGGAAGTTGTAGAAGCTTTCAGAGGTTCAGGCAATAAGCCCGAATGCATGATTATGGATGTGATTCCTGTCATTCCCCCCGATATCCGTCCCATGGTACAGCTGGACGGTGGCCGTTTTGCAACCTCTGACTTAAATGACTTATACAGAAGAATTATCAACAGAAACAACCGTCTGAAGAGACTGTTAGAGCTGGGTGCTCCTGATATCATTGTTCGCAATGAAAAGAGAATGCTTCAGGAAGCAGTTGACGCTTTGATTGATAACGGCAGACGCGGCCGTCCTGTAACAGGCCCCGGTAACAGAGCGCTTAAGTCTCTGTCCGATATGTTAAAGGGTAAATCCGGTCGTTTCCGTCAGAACCTGTTAGGTAAGCGTGTAGACTACTCCGGACGTTCCGTTATCGTAGTAGGTCCCGAACTGAAGATTTATCAGTGCGGTCTGCCCAAGGAAATGGCTATCGAATTGTTCAAGCCTTTCGTAATGAAAGAGCTGGTAGCAAGAGGTATCAGCCAGAACATTAAAAATGCAAAGAAATTGGTAGAAAGACTGGATACCAGTGTATGGGATGTGCTGGAAGAAGTAATCAAAGAACATCCGGTTATGTTAAACCGTGCACCTACATTGCACAGACTGGGTATTCAGGCATTCGAGCCTATTCTGGTAGAAGGTAAAGCTATTAAGCTGCATCCCCTGGTATGTACTGCATTCAACGCGGACTTCGACGGTGACCAGATGGCGGTACATCTTCCGCTGTCCGTAGAGGCACAGGCAGAATGCCGTTTCCTGTTACTTTCTCCCAACAACCTGTTGAAGCCCTCCGATGGTGGTCCCGTGGCTGTTCCTACCCAGGATATGGTACTTGGTATCTACTATCTGACCCAGGAAAGACCCGGCGCAAAGGGCGAAGGCAAGTTCTTTAAGAATGTAAACGAAGCTATTTTAGCATATGAAAATAAGGTTATTACTTTACAGTCCCGCATTAAGGTGCGTGTTTCCAAGACAAGAGAAGACGGTGAAGTAGTTACCGGTATTGTAGAATCTACTTTAGGACGCTTTATCTTTAATGAAGCAATTCCTCAGGACTTAGGTTTCGTTGACAGAACCAATCCGGACGAATTCCTGAAGCTGGAAGTAGATTTCCATGTAGGTAAAAAGCAGTTAAAGCCGATTCTGGAAAAGGTTATCAATACCCACGGTGCATTTAAGAACGCAGAAGTTCTTGACTACATCAAGGCAATGGGATATAAGTATTCTACCAGAGCAGCTATGACCGTATCTATTTCCGATATGACCGTACCTGCTGAAAAACCTGAACTGCTTGCACAGGCACAGGCAACTGTAGACAAGATTTCCCAGAACTACCGTCGTGGTCTGATTACCGAAGAAGAAAGATACCGTGCAGTAGTAGAAACCTGGAACGAAACCGATAAAGAGTTAACAGATAAGCTGATTAGCGGTCTGGATAAGTACAACAACATCTTTATGATGGCTGACTCCGGTGCGCGTGGTTCCAACCAGCAGATTAAGCAGCTGGCAGGTATGCGTGGTTTGATGGCTGATACAACCGGTAGAACCATCGAGTTGCCTATTAAGTCAAACTTCCGTGAAGGTCTTGACGTACTGGAATACTTTATGTCTGCACATGGTGCACGTAAGGGTCTGTCCGATACCGCTCTTCGTACAGCGGACTCCGGTTACTTAACCAGACGTATGGTTGACGTTTCTCAGGAACTTTCCATCAGAGAAATCGACTGTAGCGAAGGCAAAGAAGATATTCCCGGCATCAAAGTCAAAGCGTTTATGGATGGTAAAGAAACCATTGAAGGCTTAAAAGACAGAATTATGGGCCGTTTCACATGTGAAGATATCTTCGATAAAGACGGTAACAGAATCGTAAAACGTAATCATATGATTACTCCCAGCCGTGCAGCTAAGATTTTAAGCGTTGGCGTAGATGCAAACGGTGAACCTATTGAAGAAGTTAAGATTCGTACGATATTAACCTGTCGTTCCCACAACGGTATCTGTGCAAAATGTTACGGTGCTAACATGGCAACCGGTGAAGCAGTACAGGTAGGTGAAGCAGTTGGTATTATTGCAGCACAGTCTATCGGTGAACCCGGTACACAGCTTACCATGCGTACCTTCCATACCGGTGGTGTTGCGGGTGACGATATTACACAGGGTCTTCCCCGTGTAGAAGAATTGTTTGAAGCAAGAAAGCCTAAGGGTCTTGCAATTATCGCTGAATTCGGCGGTAAAGTGGAAATCCGCGATACTAAGAAGAAGCGTGAAGTGGTAATCACCAATGAGGAAACCGGTGACAGCAAGGCATACTTAATTCCTTACGGTTCCCGTATTAAGGTTATGGATGGCCAGGTACTGGAAGCCGGTGATGAACTGACTGAAGGTAGTGTAAATCCTCATGACCTGTTAAAGATTAAGGGTATCCGTGCAGTTCAGGATTACATGCTCCGTGAAGTACAGCGTG
>JAZNNL010000043.1:0-10841 GCA_045580245.1 Lachnospiraceae bacterium | reverse complement strand
GTATGCTTATGCAGTAACGGAATATACCCATTCAAATATTTCGTACAACCAAATAAAGAAGTTCTTCGGGGTTGGGTGAAATTCCCTACTGGCAGTGAAGCGGCTTTGCCGACGAGTCTGCGACCTGCATATGCAGCATGCATATGTGGCTGAACCGGTTAAATCCGGTACCAACAGTAAAGTCTGGATGAAAGAAGAAAAGTAAGTGTTTTTTGTGTGCATGATTGTGCCCACAAAAGGTACTTGTATGTCGCTATTTACCCCGGAATGTATTTCCGGGGTTTTTTGATACATTTTTACATAGCGGCCATGCGAAGAATTTCCTTATCAATTTAAACAGAGTGGACGGCAGAACACAAAAAGAATTTTTGGCTAAGTACTACTCGAATTCTAAATTTGAAAGGAGAATCAAAATGAATGGATTGGTAAAAAGTGTAACTGAAAACGTGGTATTTGTACTGCAATTTTTAGGAGTTATCGTTGCGTTGTTTTTGGTGGCGGTCTTGATTCAAAGATTGGCAGACAAAAAAAGAGGAACAAAGAGAAAATTGTTAAATACCAGAATGATAGCAGTAGTAGGTATGTTTTCTGCAATTGCGACTGTGTTGCATATTCTGGATTTCCCTCTTCCTTTTCTGGCACCGGAGTTCTATAAAGTGGATTTTAGTGAACTGCCGGTTATGATTGGTACATTTGCTTTTGGTCCTGTGGCAGGTGTGCTGATTGAGTTTTGTAAGATATTGCTGAAACTTATGATTAAGGGAACAAGCACCGCATTTGTTGGAGATTTGGCAAATTTTGTTATCGGTTGCAGTCTGTTGATTCCTGCAAGCATGGTCTATGAATTTGTAAAAAGCAAAAAGGGAGCTATTGGCGGTTGTATTGCAGGTATAGTATCTATGACTGTTTTTGGTTCCATGTTTAACGGAATTTATCTGATTCCCAAATTTGTGGAATTGTATGGATTGCCTTCTATAGACACTATTATTGAAATGGGGAAAGCGGTAAATCCTGCGATTACGAATTTGACAACTTTTGTATGCTTTGCAGTTGCACCGTTGAATTTGTTGAAGGCTACAGTTATTTCACTGATTACTATGATGATATATAAGCCATTAAGTCCGATTATTAAGGAAGGACACATCTCATCCCAAAAGAAATAATAGTCTTGCTTTTTCTCTGTATTATCCCTATAATAAAAAGAGAAATACAAAAGAGAGGAAGACAGGATTATGTTAAAAGACTTTAAGAAATTTGCGTTGCGTGGAAATATGATAGATTTAGCGGTCGGTATGATTGTAGGTAGTGCATTTACCAGTATTGTAAAATCCATGGTAGATGACATTTTTATGCCGTGTATCAGCTTATTTACCGGTAAGGTGGATTTCACCAACTGGTTTATTGCACTGGACGGCGAGACCTATGCAACGTTAGAAGCGGCACAGGAAGCAGGCGCTTCCACACTGAATTACGGAATGTTTATTTCCAATATTATTAACTTTGTGATTATGGCATTCGTGGTGTTCCTGTTTGTAAAAGCTGTGAGCAAGTTACACAAGGAAGAACCTGCGGCAGTAACAACCAAGAAGTGTCCTTTCTGTAAAACAGAAATTGACCTTGAGGCAACCAAGTGTCCTCACTGTACTTCTGAATTGGAGCAGTAATTACAAGGAGCTGGTGCACTAAATCATTAGTGTGACAGCTCCTTTAAGCATTTGTTGGAAAGGTATAAAAGGATTATGATAGAATTTGATGTACGCATAAAATCCGGAGATTTATACGACTATATGTTACGTCACACCTACAACCATTTTTCGGGAATTTTTGGTAGTCTTGTAGGGGCTTTGATGGTTATCGGTGGTATTTATATGCAGGCATGGCTTATGGTGGTTGCAGGAGTGATTCTGTTGGCTTACCTGCCATGGACATTATTTATAAAAAGCAAACAGCAGTTACTTGCAAATCCTGCATTTAAGGAACCCCTGCATTATCTGCTGGATGATGAAGGGATTCATGTTTCACAGGGAGAAACGGTGGAGATGCAGAAGTGGGAAGATATTGTGAAAGCAGTTTCCACAGGCAGAAGTCTCATTGTATATACGTCCCGTGTAAATGCGTGTATATTTCCTAAGAGAGAGTTAGGAGATAAAAAGCAACTGGTCATTCAGGTGCTTTCAACCCATTTGCCGGCTAACAAGGTAAAAATTAAGGAATAAAGGATATACCTGTGTTGGCACAGGTGGTAGCGTTATGTGTCAGAATAATTGGTGTAAAGAATCTTTCAGCGAAGAAGAAACTTTTTTACTGGGAGAAGAATTGGGAAAGGCAGCAAAGCCGGGAGAGGTGTATACCTTAAACGGTGACCTGGGAGTAGGTAAAACTGTTTTTACAAAAGGCTTTGCAAAGGGACTGGGTATTACGGAGCATGTAAACAGTCCTACCTTTACCATTGTACAAATATATGAAAGTGGCAGGATGCCTTTTTATCACTTTGATGTATACCGCATTGGTGATGTGGAAGAAATGGATGAAATCGGCTATGAGGATTATGTATACGGAAACGGTGTCAGCCTGATTGAATGGGCGAACCTGATAGAAGAAATATTACCGCCTCATTATACGCAGATTACCATTGAAAAGGATTTGGAAAAAGGATTTGACTACCGCAGGATAACTGCGAAAGAGGCATAAAAAGAGGCAGAAAGCGGACAGAAATATTTGATGCGTACCGCTTTAGAACGGAGTTAAGATGAAAATACTGGCGTTGGACAGTTCGGGACTGGTAGCAAGTGTGGCAATCACCGAAGAGGATAATCTGATTGCAGAGTATACCGTCAATTACAAAAAAACACATTCCCAGACTTTGATGCCTATGTTACAGGCAATCAAAGATACGGTGGAGCTGGATTTGGAGTCCATAGATGCAATTGCCATTGCAGCAGGTCCGGGCTCTTTTACGGGATTGCGTATCGGTTCGGCTACCGCAAAAGGATTGGGGCTTGCATTGGGTAAGCCTTTAGTTGAGGTGCCTACCGTGGCAGGGCTTGCCTATAATTTGTGGGGAAGCGATAAAATGGTATGTCCTATTATGGATGCCCGCAGAAATCAGACCTATACAGGTATTTATACCTTTGAGCGGGATGGTGAAAACTGTCGGATGATTACCATAAAAGACCAGTGTGCGGTAGATATTACAGAGATTCTTACGGAATTAAACCATTTAGGACAGGAAGTCGTTTTTTTAGGAGACGGAGTTCCTGTATTTAGCGACAAAATCAGAGAAATGTTACAGGTTCCCTATACCTTTGCGCCGGCTCATTGCAACCGTCAGCGCGCAGGTGCAGTGGCAGCATTAGCAAGTGTTTATTATGCGGAAGGAAAGATGGTGGATGCAGGTGCACACCAACCGGAATACTTGCGTATGAGTCAGGCAGAAAGAGAACGGATGGAGCAGGAAAAATGATAATCAGACCAATTGAAGTCAGACCCATGCGGGTCGAGGATGTGCCCGCTGTCTGTGAGTTAGAAGAAGCAGCGTTTTCCATGCCATGGTCGGCACAGGATTTTTTGGATATGGTGGACAGGGAAGGATCACTTTATGTTGTTTCGGTGGCAGGTGATTATATCATTGGTTGCTGTGGTGTAACCAATGCCTGTGGGGACGGACACATCAACAATGTAGTAATCCATGAGGCGTGGCGAGGACGCCATTTGGGAAAAGAGATGCTTGCGAAACTGATGGAAATGGGGAAAGAAATCGGTATCGAAAATTATACATTAGAGGTCCGTGTCAGCAATACACCTGCAATTAATTTATATGAAAGTCTTGGTTTTGAAAGTGCGGGAATCCGTCCGAACTTTTATGAAAAGCCCAGGGAAGATGCCGTGATAATGTGGAAAAGACAACCATAAGTTGGACAAATTACCATGTCCGAGTGATGAAAAATATGATATACTGATGGTACCCAAAGGTACCCGGATAAAGACATGTCTAAGAAGTGCCTGCGGCGAAAGCAAAAGGACAGTAGGGATTTATAGAAAGGCATGGATAAGTATGAGAAGTTATATAGATGAGCAAAAAGAACTGACGGAGGTTTTCTGCAATAAGTGCGGAAGAAAGCTTACTGTTGAAAATGGTATTTTAAAAGAAGGATGCTTTATGGGAAACCATGTCTTTGGATACTTTAGTAACAAAGACGGTATGCGGCATTCCTTTGATTTGTGCGAAGAGTGTTACGATGCCATGGTACAGGCATTTAAGATACCGGTCAGTGAAACAGAGGAAAATGAATTATGTTAGATGTTTGTTTGTTGGGAACGGGAGGCATGATGCCACTGCCATACAGATGGCTTACGTCCCTGATGATGCGTTACAACGGAAAAAGCATATTGATAGATTGTGGGGAAGGTACCCAGATAGCCATGAAGGAGAAAGGCTGGAGTCCCAAGCCCATTGACATTATCTGTTTTACCCATTATCATGCCGACCATATCAGCGGATTGCCCGGCATGCTTTTGACAATGGGTAATGCAGAGAGAACGGAACCGCTTTTGTTAATCGGTCCCAAGGGGCTTACAAAAGTGGTTTCTGCACTGCGGGTCATTGCACCGGAGCTTCCTTTCAGTATTGAGTGTATGGAACTGACAGAGAATTTCCAACAGATTATTTTTGACGGATTCCGGTTAGAAGCTTTTAAGGTAAACCACAATGTGGTATGCTATGGTTACAATATGATAGTGGAACGTGCCGGTAAATTTCAGATGGAGAAGGCGCTGGAAAACAATATTGAAAAGCAATACTGGAGCCGTTTGCAAAAGGGCGAAGTCATTGAACTGGAAGATAGGACCTTGACCTGTGATATGGTTTTAGGACCGCCCCGTAAAGGGTTAAAGGTAACATATACCACTGATACACGCCCTACGGACAGTATAGTAGAGCATGCGCAGAATGCAGATTTGTTTATCTGTGAGGGTATGTACGGTGAGCCTGATAAGCTGAGTAAGGCTAAGGAATACAAACACATGACCTTTTATGAAGCCGCCAGAATGGCAAAACAGGCAGAAGTAAAAGAAATGTGGCTGACCCATTACAGTCCTTCCCTGACCAGACCGGAAGAGTATATGGCTGAGGTTAAGAAAATATTTTCGGCTTCTGTTGCGGCAAAGGACGGACGTACGGCAGAGCTTTTGTTTGAAGAGGATTAAAGGTTTTTACAGTATTAAGATAACTACTGTTAAAAGCCGATATATTTAAATGAAAATATATTATACGGGAAAGGAGGATATCTATGGTACAAAATGGCACAATGCGCAGTTCGGCAACCGCAACCGGTAAGAATAAAAAGAAAAATAACGCTACTGCATTAAAAAGCGGTATTGTGATATTGATGATGATGGTAGTGATGGTTGGCTATTATTATTATCTGAGCAATAAAGAAAAGGCCAAAGAAGAGAACGAGATAGTCGTAACTGTGGCACAGGAACTGATTGCCAGAGATTTAACCAATAATTATCCGCCTTCACCGAAAGAAGTGATTCGCTACTACAGTGATATTACCCAGTGTTTTTACAATGAAGAATATTCAGATGAAGAACTGGAGCAGCTGGCGATACAGACCCGCATGTTATATGATGATGAACTGGTAGTCAACAATGACTGGGACAAATACATGATTGAACTCAGAGGGGATATTACAGAGTTTAAGCAGAGCAGCATTAAGATAACCAGCTATAGTATATCTGCCAGTACGGATGTAGATTACTTCGAGGACAATGGGTTTGAATTTGCCCGTCTGCGTTGTACCTATTACCTGACAAACGGAAGCAGCGGACAAACAGTGGAAGAGGTTTATTTACTCAGAAGAGATGAAAACGAACACTGGCGCATTTACGGTTGGGATTTGGCTGAAAATGTACATATAGCAAACGGAGAAGATGCCGGAACGGGCGTAGCCACAGAATAAAGAACCGGATACGGAAAGAAGATTTAACATGAAAAAAGATATTTTGATATTAGCAATAGAGAGCTCCTGTGACGAAACCGCGGCAGCAGTAGTTAAAAATGGCAGGGAAATTTTGTCTAACGTGATTTCATCCCAGATTGCATTGCACACTTTGTATGGTGGAGTTGTGCCTGAGATTGCTTCCAGAAAACACATCGAAAAAATAAATTATGTAATAGAAGAAGCACTAAAAGAAGCCGGTTGTGAGTTAAAACAGATGGATGCCATTGCGGTAACCTATGGACCTGGTCTTGTAGGCCCGTTGTTGGTGGGGGTATCTGCAGCAAAGGCAATCAGTTTTGCTACAGGAATTCCTTTGATAGGGGTGCACCATATTGAAGGGCATATCAGTGCCAATTTTATCGAAAATACGGAGTTAGAACCTCCTTTTATATGTCTGGTGGTTTCCGGCGGACATTCTCACCTGGTAGTAGTAAAAGACTACGGGGAGTATGAAATTATCGGGCAGACCAGAGATGATGCAGCCGGGGAAGCTTTCGATAAGGTGGCCCGTGCAATCGGTTTGGGATATCCCGGCGGTCCCAAGATTGATAAAGTTGCAAAAGAGGGAAATCCGCAGGCGATTCATTTTCCCAGAGCCAAAGTGGAAGATAATGCCTATGATTTTAGCTTTAGCGGTTTAAAATCTGCTGTGTTGAACTATTTGAATGCATGTCAGATGAAGGGAGAAGAAATCAATACCGCAGATGTGGCTGCATCCTTTCAGCAGGCAGTGGTTGAGGTTTTAGTAGACCATGCCATGCATGCGGTAAAACAATACGGATATGATAAGTTTGCGATTGCCGGCGGAGTGGCATCCAATTCTGCATTGCGCGCAGCATTTAAAGAACGTTGCGAAAAAGAAGGGATACAGTTATATTATCCGTCCCCTATTCTATGCACAGATAATGCGGCTATGATAGGATGTGCCGGTTTCTATGAGTATCTAAAGGGCGTGCGCAGTGATTTGGAGTTGAATGCAGTGCCGAATTTGAAACTTGGAGAACGAGTGGAGAGAGCGTTATGAAAAAAAGATGTACCGCCATACTGCTGGCTGCCGGAACGGGCCGACGTATGGGAAGTGATGTTGCAAAACAATATATGTTATTAAATGACAAGCCTGTTATCTGGTACGGATTGCAGGCTTTTGAAAACTCTGCAATTATAGATGATGTGATTTTGGTAACCGGCAAGGATGAAGTTACTTATGTGCAGGAAGAGATTGTAAAACGCTACGGTTTTACCAAAGTAGTTGCGGTAGTAGCGGGAGGCGCAGAGCGTTACCTGTCTGTGGCAAATGCGTTGCGCTTTATGGAACAGGCGGATTTATCTGCCACCAATATTGACGGATATGTATTTATCCACGATGGGGCAAGACCTTTGGTTACCGAGAAAATCATCACAGATACTTTTGAGGCTGCGAAGGAGTTTGGTGCCTGTTGTGCTGCGGTACCGGTTAAGGATACCATTAAGATTGCCGGCACGGACGGATTTGTAGAAGCAACACCTGACAGAAGCAGGTTGTATGCGGTACAGACACCACAGGTTTTTTCGGCACCATTGATACTGGAAGCTTACCGGAAGCTGGTGGCAGAGGATGAAATATTAAAAACTGCAAGCATACAAATTACGGATGATGCCATGGTAGTGGAAACCATGCTTAAGCATCCGGTCAAATTGGTAGAATCTTCTTATGAAAATATAAAAATCACCACCCCCGAAGATATGGAGGTGGCGATGAGATTTTTGGCAGGAAGAGATGCGTAAGTTATTTGTATGCTTCGCCGAAAGGCGGTTTACGTTTCTTTTCTTCATATAACAGTGCATCTGCCATTTCAATTGCAGTTTCCAGTTGGAAGTCATTGCTGTGTTCCGGACTCCAGATACCTAAGGAAACGGTAATGGTATAAGGTTTTTCTGCCTGTCTGGAAACCTCTTCCAGCTGTTTGTTCATTGCCTGGCGGAGAGAAGCGTAAGTAACATTTTTGTCGCAAACAGAAAGAACGGCAAATTCGTCGCCACCGATACGGCCGGCAATGCAATTAGGGAAAACGGTCTCAAAGGCAGTACCACAGGCGCGGATTGCAAAGTCACCTTCATTATGTCCGTAACAGTCGTTGATTTGTTTTAAGTAATTTAAATCCGCATAGGCAAAGATAATTTGCTTATTGTCGGATTTTTCTTTTTCGATAAAATCACCGATTTTTTTGTAAAAACCTCTGCGGTTTAGAATACCACTCAGCTCATCTTTTGCAGAAATAGCATCTAACTGCAAATTTTCTTTTTGTAACCGTCTTAACAGGATATCCTGTTCCGCTAAAAGGGACCGGCGCATATCAAACATATGCATCAGCTTAATGGCAATACTAACCTGATAGCAAAGGAATTCTACATAATGGAAATTACTGTAATCTATGTCACAGAGCATAAAGCCGTATTGCAGTTCACGGGCATATAGGTCAATCATGACATATGTTTTACGTTCATCCGGCATGTAGCGGTGGGAGTACAGATTGTCTATTTTGGTTAATTGTGCCGTTTTGGGAGGAGCAGTGGCTTTTTCGTTTTCCAGATAAGCACGTAAATAAAGCTGCTCCGGTTTTTTCCAGGTTTCTCCATAATTGTGCGGTAGCGGTTTCTTTAAAGTAAACAGAAAACAACTCTTTAGGTTTGCGATGGTTAAGCATTCCAGAATCTGGGTATAGTTTTGCTCACCGCTGTCATCCAAAGTTAACATATTACGGGAAAGAATATTCATGCTATGATTCATTTTAATTAAGTCGGCATTGGCATCTCCTAAACGTACTTTGCCGAAAAGCCTGTCCTGTTCGTCCGCCTGTTTTTGTGTAATGACTTTATAGGCAGATTTTGTACCGATGGAATCTCTGTATATAAATTTGGTATCTACATAATATGTTTCCGGCTTATGTATGGAACCGTCCATCAGTTTTCGATGTCCCTGCAATACGGAACGGAATCCCAGTTCTTCCGCATTGGCACGGACTGTGGCCAAGGGCGGATCCATATATTTGGCTTCATCAATATCGTCGAAACTGATAACGGAAATCTGGTCACCTATGGAAATGCGGCGTTTGTTTAATCCGATATAGATTGCTTGTGCCATGGAATCGTTGCCACATACAATAGCATCCAAGTCCGGGTTTTCATCCAGAAATGGTTCTACATCAGGAAGACAGTCGAAATCACCGATGGTTTCTCTGATTGCAGATTCTACAATCGGCAATCCGTGCTGGGTCAGAGTTTCTTTGTAAATTTCCAAGCGTTCGCGGCTGTCGGAATTGGTCAGAGGACCTAAAATCATTCCTATGTTTTTTCGGCCTTCTACGGTAATCAAGTGACTGATGCCTTCGCCCAGGGCACTTTTGTTATTATAACGGACACAACTATATCTTTCGTCATCGCTGGCTATCAGAATAATGGGGTATCCGTCAAATGAATGCAAAATCTCGTCACAACGTTCCTGCGTTGTGGTAATACCAATTGAACTGAGGCACAAAAGGATTACGTCCAAAGAAGCAGAACGTGCATAAGAAATCAAAGTGTTATACTGGTATTCGTATTGCATCAGCGGATCTTCAAAGGAACAATAATCCAGATATTTTGCAGGAATTATAAATAGGTTATCATTCAGTTCTTCAGCAGCCTGGATGGCACCTTTACAGATGGAATTGGAAAAGGCATCTTCTATATTGGCGACTACCAGCCCGATATTGTATCTTTTTGCTGCCATATGTTCACCCCTTTTGGATTTGTATAATAGTTATTTTTATTATGGAATATACATATTAATTATGGTATATACTTAATTTTATAGAAAAAAGTGTATAACGTCAACGGTTTGCAACATTATATTATATATTCGTAAATTTTGCCTATAAAATGAATAATCAAAAAAATATAAAAAAAACAAAAAAAGTTGTTGACACATAAAATCTTTTTTGTTAATATAAGTCTTGCGCTGAACAAAAGCGCAACGCTTGGAGAGGTATCGAAGTGGTCATAACGAGGCGGTCTTGAAAACCGTTTGTCCGCAAGGGCGCGTGGGTTCGAATCCCACCCTCTCCGCTGGAGATACCTTCTCCCCGACAGTTTTTATAAGAAGAGATTGTAACTCAACCTCATTTGGAGAAGTACCCAAGAGGTCGAAGGGACACCCCTGGAAAGGGTGCAGGTCGTTAATAGCGGCGCGAGGGTTCAAATCCCTCCTTCTCCGTTTCGGAACTTCTGCCAAACCTGATAGAAACTTCCGGATAGTACCTTGACAAATAAACAGCAATGCAACCCTGAAAATTCTTAAAGAGAAAATTCAGAAGTAACGAACCAAGCAAAACAGTAAAAGATATTCGGTTAAACATCAGCCAAGGTTGATTTTGACCGGGATTAAAACTAACAAACATGAGAGTTTGATCCTGGCTCAGGATGAACGCTGGCGGCGTGCCTAACACATGCAAGTCGAACGGACTTTTACATGAACATGCTGATGCTTGCATCAGCAGGCGATTTAAAAGTTAGTGGCGGACGGGTGAGTAACGCGTGGGTAACCTGCCGTATACAGGGGGATAACACTTAGAAATAGGTGCTAATACCGCATAAGCGCACAGTACCGCATGGTACAGTGTGAAAAACTCCGGTGGTATACGATGGACCCGCGTCTGATTAGCTAGTTGGTGAGGTAACGGCTCACCAAGGCGACGATCAGTAGCCGGCCTGAGAGGGTGAACGGCCACATTGGGACTGAGACACGGCCCAAACTCCTACGGGAGGCAGCAGTGGGGAATATTGCACAATGGGGGAAACCCTGATGCAGCGACGCCGCGT
>JAZNNL010000042.1:0-16187 GCA_045580245.1 Lachnospiraceae bacterium | reverse complement strand
TGCTTAACGGAAGTCAAGTTTAAGAGAGAAAGATAGATGTGTTCGGTTTTGAGGGTATCCTCAAAAGAAATGGCCTAGTGGCTCAGTTGGTTAGAGCGCCGCCCTGTCACGGCGGAGGTCGAGGGTTCGAGTCCCATCTGGGTCGTTCGTTTTGAGCGACTGCTTGAAATAGTAACTTATAAACTTGTATAAATACGGGATCTTAGCTCAGCTGGGAGAGCATCTGCCTTACAAGCAGAGGGTCATAGGTTCGAGCCCTATTGGTCCCACTTAAATAATAAAAGTAAATACGCCGATGTGGCTCAATTGGCAGAGCAGCTGATTTGTAATCAGCAGGTTATCGGTTCGAGTCCGATCATCGGCTTTATGGATGGATTCCCGAGTGGCCAAAGGGGACAGACTGTAAATCTGCTGCAAATTGCTTCGGTGGTTCGAATCCACCTCCATCCATTTTTCACAAAGAAGCATAAAACTTTGTGAAGAGGAATATAATATTAAATATCGCGGGGTGGAGCAGTCTGGAAGCTCGTCGGGCTCATAACCCGAAGGTCATAGGTTCAAATCCTGTCCCCGCTACTCAATGCCCAGATAGCTCAGTTGGTAGAGCAAAGGACTGAAAATCCTTGTGTCGCTGGTTCGATTCCGGCTCTGGGCATTTAGCATGTATAAAATTTGGAGCACTAGCTCAGTCGGTAGAGCACCTGACTTTTAATCAGGTTGTCGGGGGTTCGAATCCCCCGTGCTTCACTAAGAAAATTGAGACCGAAAGGTCTTATTTTTTTCTTTTCGGCATTAGTTGTAGAGAATAAAATGGACCGAAAGTTGTTTATGTGATACTTTTGGCGTAGGCAATGTCATAATCAATAAAAAATATAATAAATTTTAAAATTCTTTCTTGACTCTGCCCTTAGGGTATCCTTTATAAGTAAAATTACAAGGCAATTTGAGAAAGGAGAAAACTATATGAGTGATAAGATGACATCGGGAGAAATTGCAAAAAGGGCAGGTATTTCACAAAAAGCAGTTCGTTTGTATGATCAGAAAGGACTATTAAAACCATCCGCTTATTCAGAGGGAAATTATAGGTTGTATGATAAGGAAGCACTTATAATTTTGGAGAAAATTATTGCTTTAAAGCAGATTGGTTTTTCTTTGGAGGAAATTCGGGATAGATTAAAAGCGGAGGAAGTGCAGGATATCGAGAGTATATTGCGTGAGCAGGTACGTTTGATGGAAGAGAAGAAGTATCAGCTGGAGAAATCTATCAATGCTATTAACAGAACATTAGAACGTAATGCGGGCGCGCTGAATTGGGATGACGTAGCGGAAATTATACAAATGATTGGAAAAGACCAACGTGCTGATGAAAGACATTGGGACGCATTGAAGCATACAGGAGAGGAAATGGACTGGTATGTCAGAATTTTCAATTCATTGTATTTGAAAGAAAACAGTAAAGTTTTGGATCTTGGTTGTGGTTATGCGAAGCTTTGGAGAAATAACTGGGCAGATATTCCCGCCGGATTGCAAATTAGCGGATATGATTTGCATGGAACATGGGCAGATGATTTTGTTGAATATATATCTGAACATAAGAAAGAGTTACCTGAAAACGTAGAAATTGAAATAGAATTTATGGATGTGGAGACAAAAGAAGCGTGGACGGACATCCGGGCTAAGGGACAATATGACTATGTTATAGCCCACTATATTAATAATGTGTTACATGACAGAGAACTCTTTTTTGAACGTGTCAGCGAGGTGTTGAGTGATACCGGTATGTTTTCTTTTAACGGTGCATATGTCAATGACTGGAATGGCTGGTTGAAAGAAGTATTTGATAAATTGGGATTGGAAAGTGCTTTCTTGGAAATGATGACATCACAAGAAATAATGAAACGTGATGAAATGTATACAATGTTGAACAGATATTTTAAGAGGGTGGAATCTGTTCTGCTTCCGAACAGATGGCATTATACAGAAGCAGATGATTTGTTTGATAAATTATTGAGGGTTTATCCCAAACAAGAGAAAACATTAAGAAAATCCGAGAAACTTTTAAAGGAATATTTTGCTGATAAAATAGAGAAAGACGGAGAAATTGTCATTACGATAAATTCTCAGTTCTGGCACTGTTATAAGTAAGAAACGATATCATGATAGAAGAATCGGAGAAGTTGTCGGGCAATTTCTGAGGTTGATAGTCGTTTTGCTATATGCTATAATGCGTTTACTATTCAATTTCTGAGGAACGAATAACCAATGAGACAAATGAGTATTATTACGGAGGTATAAAAATGGCATTGATAAAAAATGATATCCCTATTCTGGAATACGATGATTGTCATAGCGCAGTTATTATACCTACGCATGAACACTTAGATGTACAGCTGCCTAAAAAAGCAGTCTATGCCTTTTTGGGAGATGTGATTGATGATTATGCAAAAACACATAATGCTAAAAAAGTAGCTGAGTTTATCTCTGCAACAAAGAATTACCCCATATACATAGTTGCGTACAAAGGGGAAGAAATCTGTCTGTGCCAGGCACCGGTGGGGGCAGCTCCTTCTACACAGATTATGGATTGGTTAATTGGCTATGGAGTAGAAACAGTAATCGCAGCAGGTTCTTGTGGCGCATTAGCAGATTTTCCTGAAAACACATTCCTTATCCCCATAAAGGCACTCCGGGACGAGGGTACATCCTATCATTATCTGCCACCGTCCAGATATGTGGAATTGAATCGCGAAGTATTAGATTCTATTGAGAACATTTTGGACAAAATGAATTTCCCTTATACAGAATGCGTAACTTGGACGACGGATGGTTTTTACCGGGAAACCCGGGATATGGTGGCGTACAGAAAAGAAGAAGGCTGTACAGTGGTGGAAATGGAATGTGCCGCATTGGCGGCCTGTGCAGAATTTCGAGGTATTGCATTCGGTCAATTACTGTTTACAGCGGATACATTAGCAAATGTGGATGCTTATGATGAAAGGGACTGGGGCGCAGAATCTTTTGGAAAGGCGCTTATTATTTGCTTGGATGTAGTTAGGGAGATGTAAGAAGATGAACTACCAAATCAAAAAACTTCCCGTATCAGAGCTCTACACTTTAACGCAATTATACGACTACAATGATGTAGAAGAAATGATTGCTGAAAATGCACGTGACATAGAAAACAAGAGCATTGATATTTTTGTAGTATACCTGAATAATCAACTGGTGGGTGAACTGCATGTTGCCTACGAGAAAGAAGATAAAAACTTTGCTGAGAGAGGTAAGCGTGCGTACTTGTTTGCCTTCCGTGTCCATGAGGAGCATCAAAATCAGGGAATCGGCAAGTACCTGTTAGAAAAAGTTTTGGATACATTAAAGACAGAGGGTTACACGGAGTTTACCGTAGGGGTAGAGGATGATAATCTACGGGCAAAATATATTTATCAAAAGTATGGTTTTACAAAAGTGATTGCCAGAAAGTCAGAGTCTTATCAGGGCGACAGTTATGAATATAATTTATTGTTACGTAATTGACAACTCTAACAGGAAGTTCTATAATAAACGTATATTTTAAGAGAGAGGTGAAAAGATGAGGAGATAGTTTACTTTTGAAAACATGAAACGTTTGTAGTTAGTGTGAATTGCAATATGCAGTCACATCGTTTTTCGTGTTGCCAAAAGTGGATTATGTTCTCATAACCTCTCTTTTTTGATGTAAAAAATTAGAAGCGGGCTATCTTAGGATAGTCGTGTTTCTGTATTGCAAAAAATAATGAGGTTAGGTACATGATTCGGAATCATTTGGCAACAGATGGTTCTTTTTTATTTTAGGAGGATTATATGGCACAAATAAATGTATCTAATTTAACATTTTATTATGATGGAAGCTTTGACAATATATTTGAAAAAGTCTCTTTTTCCATAGATTCTAATTGGAAATTAGGATTTATAGGAAGAAACGGCAAAGGCAAAACAACCTTTTTAAACTTATTATTAGGTAAGTATGAATATGAAGGGGCAATAACAACTTCTGTTACCTTCGACTATTTTCCGTATCAGATTTCATCCACACAGGCTGAAGCGTGCACTGTGGATTTCTATGAAGAATTAAAACCGGGATGTGAATTCTGGAGAGTTTTATGTGAGTTGGACAAGCTTAATGCGGATGCGGAAATTTTGTATCGCCCATTTACTACCTTAAGTCATGGAGAACGGACCAAGGTGATGCTGGCAATTTTATTTTCCGGTGAAAATGAGTTTTTGCTGATTGACGAACCCACCAACCATTTAGACCAAAATTCCAGGGAAATTGTGAAGCAGTATTTATCCGGTAAGCAGGGTTTTATTCTGGTATCCCATGACAGGGATTTGTTGGATGCCTGTATTGACCATGTACTGGTGTTAAACCGCAGTACGATTGAGGTACAGACCGGTAATTTCTCCTGCTGGTGGGAAAATAAAAGCCGTAAAGATGCTTTTGCGGAAGCAGAAAATGAGAAGCATAAAAAGGAAATCGTTAAGTTGCAAAAAGCATCTGACAGATTGGGGCGTTGGGCAGAGAAAAACGAAAGTACCAAAATCGGTTTTGATCCAATCAAGGAGCATGATCGTTTTCTGAATACCCGTGCTTATATTGGTGCAAAAACCAAAAAAATGCAGAGCCGCGTGAAACAGATGGAGCAACGGATTGAAAGGGAAATCGAAGAAAAAGAGGGCCTGCTTCAGGATATAGAAAATCCGGCAGTCCTTAAACTGAATCCTTTAGAACACTATAAGGAAACATTGCTTACGGTGAAAGATTACAGCATCCGTTACGAGGATGCGCAGGCACCGGTTTTTGAAAATTTGGAATTCGCAATAAAGCAGGGAGACAGACTATTTCTAAACGGTAAAAACGGTTGTGGAAAGTCAAGCATCATAAAAGCAATTTTGACCCGTTTGGGTCACAAAACCCAAATTACCGCAGGTAAAAGGTGCTCCGAAAGTAACCCTGAAGCCGTTGTGGCGGAAGAAATAAAGGCAAACAGTGCTATCATAGAAACCGGTACCCTCACCATCGCCCCCAATTTGGTGGTATCTTACATCAATCAGGACACCTCTTATTTACGGGGAAACATCAAGGATTTTTGTAAAGAGAAAGGTCTGGACGAGAGTCTGTTTTGCGCGATTCTGCGGCAGCTTGACATGGAACGGGTACAGTTTGCAAAGAATATGGAGGATTTCTCTGAAGGGCAGAAAAAGAAAGTGTTAATTGCTGCCAGCCTGATGACACCGGCACATTTGTATATTTGGGATGAACCCCTAAACTACATTGATGTGTTCTCCAGAATGCAGATAGAGCAGTTAATTCTTACATACAATCCCACCATGCTTATTGTGGAGCATGATGTACGGTTCCGTGAGACCATAGCAACGGATACGGTGGAGTTTGAATAGGGAAATAAAGGCGGAAAACACAAATAAACGAATGAGATCAAAAATTAAAATAGGTTACAAACCTGCAGTAAAGTGGACCTATTGGAAGAAAAAGTAGCAAAAATAGCGGAAGTCGAAAACTTCTGCTATTTTTTTTTATAAATTAATGGTATAATAAAATGTCACAATAGGCTTTTTATCGGGATTTATAATGGCAGAGTTATTTCAAAAATTAGAAGAATATGCACAATCAGATTACTACCCTTACCATATGCCGGGGCACAAGAGAAGGCTTACCGGCAATGTACTGGCTGAGGTAGCCAAGTGGGATATTACGGAAATAGACGGTTTCGACAATCTCCATGCGGCAGAAGACATTCTCAAGCGCATACAGGTGAAAGCAGCCAAGGTATATGGTGCCCAGGAAAGTTATTTCCTGGTAAACGGCAGTACATCAGGTATTTTAAGTGCCATTTCAGCGACAGTACCGCAGGGCGGAAAGCTTTTGATGGCAAGAGGCTGTCACAAAGCAGTGTATCATGCAGCGTATTTGCGCAATCTGGAGATTCAGTATCTGTACCCCGGTGTGCATCCGCAGTTTGGATGCAATTTGCCGGTAACCGCCAAAGCGGTAGCACAGGCATTAGAAGCGGACAACGGCATATCTGCAGTTTGTATCGTGTCGCCCACCTACGAAGGGCTGGTTGCCGATGTGACAGAGATTGCCAAGGTGGTGCATGAAAAGGGAATTCCCCTCATTGTAGACGAGGCACACGGAGCTCACTTTGGATTTCATCCTGCGTGGCCCAAAAGCAGTGTGACGCAGGGAGCGGATCTTGTGATTCAGAGTCTGCACAAAACCTTGCCGGCACCGACGCAGACTGCAATTTTACATGTAAACGGTAATCTCATAAATCGAAAAGAACTGCAAAAATATTTACGTATTTACCAGACCAGCAGTCCGTCCTACCTGTTTCTGGCGGCTATGGAAGAGGCCATAGAAATCACAAATGGCAGGGCAGAGGCGCTTTTCGGCACATTTTTACAAAACTTTACTAAAATGTGTGATACGCTTAGAACCTGTAAGCATCTGTATTTTTTGCAGGAACCGGGCATGGATATCGGGAAACTGGTGATTGCAGATAAAAGCAACACCTTTTCCGGACAGCAACTCTATGATAAGCTGTTGCATCAATATCATCTGCAATCGGAGATGGCGGCAGGAAAATATGTATTGCTTATGTTTACGGTGGGAGATACAAAAGAAGGATACGAGCGGCTTGCAAAAGCACTTTTGGAAATAGACAATGTGTGTAGCAAGAATGTGAATATGCACCTTAGTGAGAATGTCAATGATAGGATGTGGGCATCAGATAATAGGGAAGTATCTGTATTACCGCAAGTAAAATATCCCTTGTGGAAAAGTTGGGGTCAAACGACCGAAGAAGTAACAATAGACCGTGCGCCGGGTTATGTAGCGGGTGAATTTATTAACCTGTATCCACCGGGAATTCCGCTTATTGTGCCGGGAGAAGAATTTACGGAAGCACTTTGCAGAGATATCAAAGATTATGTACTTAAGGGGTTAAATGTGCAGGGTGTAACCATACGGGACGGAGTTGTTTTTGTTCAGGTAATATAGTTATAGCATACAATTGTCTGAAACGAAGCGGTTTTGCAACTGTTTTGGATATAAACATACAAAAGATATAGAGGGGTTGGCAAAATACGTTGGGGATTACAAAACAAAGTATGAGCCAAAAGGTGGCAGAATGAGAGGCAGTATGAGAAAAACAAAAATCATTTGTACAATTGGCCCCGCCAGTGAAAGCGAGGCAAAACTCAAACAGCTGATGCTGGCTGGTATGAATGTGGCGCGCTTTAACTTTTCACATGGTACCCATGAGGAACAGCTTAAAAAATATAATAAGGTACTGAAGGTAAGAGAAGAAGTAGGCTTGCCCGTAGCAACACTTTTAGATACCAAGGGACCTGAAATCCGACTGAGAGATTTTGAAGGTGGTAAGGTTGAGTTACAGGAAGGCCAGCTTTTTGTACTGACTACGGACGAGGTGATGGGAAATGCCCGGAAAGCCTCCATTACATATAAGGATTTAGTACATGACATTGGTGTCGGAACTACGATTCTGATTGATGACGGTCTGATAGAAATGGTTGTGGAGGAGATAAACGGTAACAATATTATTTGCCGGGTAATCAACGGTGGATTTGTATCCAACCATAAGGGCGTTAACGTACCCGGAGCCATTTTGTCCATGCCTTATATCAGCGAGGCAGACAGAGCAGATATCCTTTTCGGTATTGAGCAGGGCTTTGATTTTCTGGCGGCATCCTTTGCACGTACCAAGGAAGACATTTTAGAGGTCCGTCAGATTTTAGATGAGCATAACAGCAAGATGCAGATTATTGCCAAGATAGAAAATATGCAGGGTATCAACAATCTGGAAGAGATTTTGGAGGTATCTGACGGTATTATGGTAGCCCGTGGCGATATGGGTGTAGAAGTTGCCATGGAAGAAGTGCCTATTTTACAGAAAAAAATGATTAAGATGGCGGTAGCCAAGGGGAAACATGTTATTACCGCTACCCAGATGTTAGAGTCCATGATTAAAAACCCCCGCCCTACCAGAGCGGAGGCAACGGATATTGCAAATGCTATTTATGACGGTACTACCGCCATTATGCTTTCCGGAGAAAGTGCGGCAGGTTTATATCCGGTGGAGGCGGTAAAAACCATGGCCCGTATTGCAGAGCGTGCGGAGCAGGATATAGATTATCGTACACGTATGCAGAGAGGGCATGGGGATGCATCCGATATTACCACTGCAATTTCTTATGCGACCTGTAGCGTGGCAATGGACTTAAATGCGGCTGCAATTATCACTGTAACCTTGTCCGGATTTACTGCGAACATGATTTCCCGCTACAAGCCGGATTGCAGGATTATCGGTTGTGCCATGGATGAACAGGTTTGCAGACAACTGAATCTTTTATGGGGTGTCAATCCCATCGCCTTGAAAGAAGAAGAGGATGCGGAAGAGTTGTTTGCAGATGCAGTGGAAATGAGTAAGCAGGCAGGACTGGTAAAAACGGGTGACACTGTTGTCATAACTGCCGGAGTGCCTTTGGGGATTGCCGGTAAAACCAATATGATACGTGTAGTTGAGGTAGAATAGAACAAATGGGGAAGATAGTATACCTGATGGGAAAGAGCTCCACGGGGAAAGATACCATATACAAAAATTTACTTTCTGAGAACCGGTTTGGTTTAAAAAAGATTATTCCTTATACCACCAGACCCATCCGTATTAAGGAAAGTAACGGTGTACAGTATTTTTTTACCGATGAAGCGGGTTACAACGAATTGTTAGAGAGCGGTCGCGTTATAGAGCATCGTACCTACAATACTTACCACGGTTTGTGGCGGTACTTTACGGTGGACGACGGTCGTATCGATTTGAACAAAGAAAACTATATATGCATTGGCACATTGGAGTCTTACGAGAGTACCAAGGCCTATTTCGGGGAAGAAAAGATGGTACCGGTACTGATTGAGTTGGATGACGGTGCCAGATTACAGCGTGCACTGGACAGGGAGCGCAAGCAGTCTGAGCCCAAGTACGAAGAAATGTGCAGAAGATTTTTGGCAGACAGTGAAGACTTTGCAGAAGAAAAGATTCAGCGGGCAGGAATTAAAACCCGTTTTTACAATGAAAATCTGGCACAGTGCCTGAAAGAAATCGATGCCTATATAGAGAAAGAACTGCAATCTGCCGATACATAATTAGAAAGGGAGGTAAGCGTATGGATATCAAAGTGGATAGTGTGCAACAGACACAACAAATACAACAGACCCGTGAAACCGCACCTACGGACGGTACTTTTAAGTTTACGCTTGCCAGCCATGTGCAGGAAGCAGAATTACAGGCCCGCCTACAGGGATTAATGGAAGAAATCACTATGCAGGGAGAGCGGTTATACAAACGCAGGGATGTACGGGACATGAAAAAGTACCGTAGCCTGATTAAGGAATTTATGAATGAGGTGGTCAGTCGCTCCCATGCTTTTTCCAGAGAAAATTTTCTGGATAAGAGAGGTCGTCACAGGGTATACGGTATTATCCGTCTGATTGACGAAAATCTGGATGAACTGGCGAAGGAACTGGTAAAGGACGAGCAGGACAACATTAGTATCCTAAATAAAATCGGTGAAATCAGGGGATTGTTGTTGGATATTTTTACTTAAGATAAAGGAGGTTCTTTTATGGCTACATTTAAGGATATTGTAGGGCAGGAACAGATAAAAGAACATTTGCAGGGAGCAATGAGAACTGGTAAGGTTTCCCATGCATATATCATAAACGGAGAGAGATTTTCCGGAAAAGAATATATTGCCCGTATTTTTGCGATGGCTTTACAGTGTGAGGTGGAGGGAACGGAACCTTGTCAGGTGTGCCATTCCTGTAAACAGGCGTTGACTGACAATCAGCCGGACATTATTTACGTTTCCCATGAAAAGCCCGGCTCCATCGGTGTGGATGATATCAGAGCCCAGGTAAACGGTGATATTGCCATTAAGCCTTACAGCAGCCCTTACAAAATTTATATTATAAATGAAGCGGAAAAGATGACTCCCCAGGCGCAGAATGCCCTGCTGAAAACATTGGAGGAGCCGCCTGCGTATGCAGTTATCATATTACTTACCACAAATGTCAATTCTTTACTACAGACAATTTTAAGCAGATGTGTTATCTTACATATGAAGCCTGTTGCAGACGATTTGGTAAAGGATTTTCTGATGACCCAAATGCAGGTGCCGGATTACAAGGCAGAAGTATGTGCAGCATTTGCCCGCGGTAATATCGGTAAAGCAAAACATCTGGCATCCAGTGAAGATTTTGAAAAGCTAAAAGAAGAAGCTTTGGCACTCCTTAAGTATGTGCACGAGATGGACATCACGGAGATGATTGCGGCCATTAAAAAAATAAATGAATACAAACTGGATATCGAAGATTATATGGATATTTTAACCATTTGGTACAGGGATGTATTGTTGTTTAAAGCGACTAATGACGCCAATTCCCTGGTATTCAGAGAAGAAATTCAGAATATCCGCAGAGTAGTGGGACGTACCTCTTATGAAGGTATCGAAACGGTTATTCAGGCGCTTGCTACGGCGAGAAACCGCTTAAACGCAAATGTGAATTTCGATTTAACAATGGAGCTGTTGCTCCTTACCATGAAAGAAAACGGTTAATTTGGAGGTTTATAGATGATTAAAGTAATTGGAGTAAGATTTCGTACAGCAGGAAAGATTTATTTCTTTGACCCGCTGGATTTTGAGGTAGAAAGAGGCGGTCACGTTATCGTGGAAACTGCCAGAGGTATTGAATTTGGTACGGTAGTCAGTGCCCCCAGGGAAGTAGAGGACGATAAGGTAATCCAGCCCTTAAAGCCGGTGCTTCGTATTGCTACCCAGAAGGATATTGAGCAGGAAGCAGAAAATAAGATTAAAGAAAAAGAAGCTTTTAAGGTATGTCTGGAAAAAATCCGCAAGCACGAGCTGGAAATGAAACTGATTGATGCAGAATATACCTTTGACAATAATAAAGTGTTATTCTATTTTACAGCGGACGGACGTATTGATTTCCGTGAGCTGGTAAAGGATTTGGCAAGTGTATTCAAAACACGTATTGAGTTACGCCAGATTGGTGTGAGAGACGAGACCAAGATTAGGGGTGGCATCGGTATTTGCGGACGCCCCCTTTGCTGTCATACTCACTTGTCCGATTTTATTCCGGTTTCCATAAAAATGGCAAAGGAACAGAATCTGTCCCTCAATCCCACCAAAATTTCCGGTGTATGCGGCAGACTGATGTGTTGCTTAAAGCATGAAGAGGAAACTTATGAAGAATTAAACCGCAATCTTCCCAATGTGGGAGATACCGTTACCACAGAAGACGGTGTACAGGGGGAAGTGCAGAGTGTGAATGTACTGCGCCAGTTAGTCAAGGTAGTGGTAGAAATCAATGATGAAAAAGAAATCCATGAATACAAAGTAGAAGATTTACGTTTCAAACGCAGACACGGTAAAAAGGAAAGAGTAGAGCTTTCCGCAGAAGAAATGCAAGAGCTTGCAAAGCTGGAAGCAGAAGAGCAGGTAGACGGTGTAGAGGACAAGCCTGTAAGCACAGAAAACCATAATAACCATCGTGAAAACCGTCAGGACAGAGGCGGCAACCGTAATCATCGTAATCGCCGTGATAACCGTTCCAATGATGGACAGGGAAATCGCCAGCATTATCGTCAGGATGGCGCAGCGGAGACCCCATCTGCTGAACGGGAGGCAGGTAATGGTGAAAATGGTGCCCAGGGTGAAAACCATTCCCAGGGTGAGCACCGCGGCAACCGCAATCACCGTAGCAGAAACCGTCATTTCAACCGCAACAAAAAGGAAGGAAAGTCCGATGGAAATCAGTCTGAAGGAAAAGGAACGACTTGATGAGTTACAGCGTAACGGCTACCGTATCATACAGAATCCGGATAAATTCTGTTTTGGTATGGATGCCGTGCTGTTATCCGGCTTTGCAAAAGTAAAGCCGGGAGGAACGGTGCTGGATTTAGGCACCGGTACCGGCATCATTCCCATACTTATGGAGGCAAAAACAGAGGCTTCACATCTGACCGGACTGGAAATACAGGAAGAGAGTGCAGATATGGCCAGAAGAAGCGTAGAACTGAATGGTCTTTCTGCCAAAATTGATATTGTAACAGGAGATATTAAAGAGGCAGACAAACTATTTCAGTCTGCCTCTTTTGATGTGATTACGTCCAATCCCCCTTATATGATAGGGGAGCATGGACTACAAAATCCCGATGCTCCCAAAGCCATTGCCCGCCATGAGGTACTCTGCACTTTAGAGGACGTGGTGGGACAGGCTGCAAAACTGTTAAAGCCCGGCGGACACTTTTATATGGTGCACAGACCGTTTCGTCTGGCAGAGATTATTAACGTAATGATACAGTACAAGTTAGAGCCCAAGCGGATGCAGCTGGTGTACCCATTTGTGGATAAAGAGCCCAATATGGTACTGATCGAAGGAGTCCGTGGCGGCAAGTCCCGCATGACGGTAGAAAAGCCTTTGATTATTTACAAAGAACCCGGTGTGTATATGCCGGAGATTTATGATATTTATGGATACTAATGCGTGAGATTGCTTTGTCGGGATTCGGTTATGCCCGGCAGAAGTGATATTGCAGTGATAGAACAGGAGAGTTTGCCATGGCAGGTATGTTGTATTTGTGTGCCACACCCATAGGAAATTTACAGGATATGACGCCCCGCGTGATTGATACCCTAAAGCAGGTGGATGTGATTGCGGCGGAGGATACCAGAAACAGTAGGAAGCTTTTATCTGCGTTTGATATTCACACGCCCATGACCAGTTACCATGAGTACAATAAGGTGGAAAAGGCGGAACAGTTAATCATGCAGATGCAGAACGGTAAAAATATTGCGCTGATTACCGATGCGGGAACTCCCGCGATTTCTGACCCGGGGGAGGTGCTGGTGCGTATGTGCCAGGAGGCAGGGATTACCGTAACCAGTCTGCCGGGACCTGCGGCATGCATTACGGCACTGACACTGTCGGGTCTTTCCACCAGAAGATTCTGCTTTGAGGGATTTTTACCTGCGGATAAAAAAGAAAGAAAAGAGATTCTGGAAGAATTAAAGAATGAAACCAGAACCATCATTTTATACGAGGCGCCCCATCACCTTGTGAAGACGCTGACAGACCTGTCAGAAAATTTGGGAGACCGTAAAATTACTCTTTGCAGGGAATTAACCAAGAAGTTTGAAACCATTTTACCCACCACCCTGTCTGCGGCTTTGGAGAAGTATGAGGAAGAAGACCCCCGCGGGGAATATGTACTGGTGCTGGAAGGCAAAAGCAGGGAAGAGAAGAAGCAGGAGACTATCGCTTCCTGGGAAAGCATGAGCATCGAGGAGCATATGGTTCTTTACGAAAAAGAAGGTCTGGATTCCAAAGAAGCCATGAAGAAAGTAGCAAAGGACAGAGGCGTAGGAAAAAGAGAGATTTACGAGTATTTACATAAAAAGTAGGAGAACACAAATGAAGGCAACAGTACTGGTAGATAATTTGGAAGTAGAAAACTTAAGTACGGAGTGGGGACTTTGCGTGTACATAGAATACGGTGATAAGAAGGTGCTTTTGGATACCGGTTCTTCTGATAAATTCGTACAGAACGCAAAGACCTTGGGCGTAGATTTGGCAGAAGTGGATTTTGGTGTATTGTCCCATGCCCACTACGACCATGCAGACGGTATGGATGCCTTTTTTGAGGAAAATCAGAAGGCGAAATTTTACCTGCGTGCGGGAGCCGGCGAGAATTGTTACCATAAATTGAGTTTTTTTAAAAGCAAATATATTGGCATTAAAAAAGGTACCCTTGAACAGTACAAAGACCGGATTGTCTTTGCAGATGGCAAAGCAGTACTTTCCGAAGGCATCGAACTGACACCCCACACCACTGCAAATCTGGCAGAGGTGGGTCGCAAAAACAGCATGTATGTGAGAAAGGGAAGAAAGATGATTCCCGACGATTTTTCCCACGAGCAGAATCTGATTTTTGAAACAGAAAAAGGGCTTGTGATTTTTAACAGCTGTTCCCATGCAGGTGCAGACAATATTATCAAAGAAACCATGGAAAGCTATCCCGGCAAGAAGATTTGCGCTTTAATAGGTGGTTTTCACTTGTTCCGCAGTTCCGAGGAGGAAGTGCGGGCCTTTGCAAAACGTGTAAAAGAGACCGGCATCGAGAAATTATATACCGGCCACTGCACCGGCGAAGATGGCTACCGGATTTTAAAAGAAGAGCTGGGCGATAGAGTGGAGCAGTTAAGAACCGGGCTGGTGATGGAGTTTTAGGGATTTTTAGGGTGCGGAAAATTTAGAATTTGTGGTGGTAAAAGAGATGGTAGAAATTAGATATGTCCAATCTGAAGATAAAGAATTTTGGTATAGCCTTGATGGGCATTTATCAGACCAAGAATTTGAAAGTAAAGTTAGGGATAAAAGAGGATATGTTTTGTTGGATGATAATAAACCAATAGCATTGTTGAGATATAATCTTTTTTGGGATAATACGCCATTTTGTACAATGTTGTTTGTAGATTGGAATTATCACGGAGAAGGTTATGGAAAGAAACTTATGGAACATTGGGAAAAAGATATGAAATCGCAAGGATATGGCATGCTTTTGACCTCTACACAAGTTGATGAAGAAGCACAACATTTTTATAGGAAATTAGGATATAAAGATTGTGGTGGTTTTGTCATAGATGTTCCAGGGTACGAACAACCAATGGAGCTGTTTTTGATTAAAGGAATTTAACAAATCCCAATTAGTGGAACAGTTAGAAAAACTGGAAGTTGCGGAGGCGATTTATGGATATTAGTCTTGAGCCCATATTGATTGAACAAAAATCTGTTTTCATTCAGATGATGGAATTATACAGTTATGATTTTTCAGAGTTTTCTGATGATGACATAAATGAATATGGATACTTTGGTTATCCACGTATTGATGACTATTGGAATGAGGAAGGAAGATATCCTTTCTTTATTAGAGTCGATGGCAAGCTTGCGGGATTGGTGTTAGTAAGATCTTGCAGCGAGTATAATGATTTGTCTAATCCTCACAATATAGCTGAATTTTTTGTGATGAAAAAATACCGGCGCAAAGGGGTCGGTAAGGTAGCTTCTATGAAGATTTTTGATATGTTTCCCGGTGGATGGGAAATATCGCAGTGGGAAAATAACCTGCCTGCCCAGAACTTTTGGAGACAGATTATTAGCGAGTATACAAATGGAAAATATGAAACATTTACCGCAATAGAGAAAGGTGAGGTTGGATTTACATTTTACAACTCCTGATTTGGATGTAGCGGGTAAATAGCTTTTGTGGAGGTGCCGAATGGCTAGAACTGAAGTCGTTACAATAACAAATATGTGTATGGTATACAATGGTACTAAGGTTTTAGTACAGGAAAAAATAGATGATGATTATAGTGGAGTAACATTTCCCGGTGGTCATGTGGAAAAAGGCGAATCCTTTACAGACGCAGTAATCCGAGAAGTATTCGAAGAAACAGGTTTGAAAATATTTTCGCCAATGTTGTGTGGAATAAAAGATTGGTCAAATGATGATGGTTCAAGATATATGGTATTATTCTACAAAACCGATAAATTCGAAGGTACACTGTCTTCATCTGAGGAAGGCGAGGTTCATTGGATTGAATTGGAAGAGATGAAAAAAATGAATTTAGCAGATAGAATGGATAAAGTGCTGGAAGTTTTCTTGGATGATGATATAAGTGAATATTTTTTCTATAAAGAAAACGGAGAATGGAAAGAAGCATTGAAGTAGTGCAAATCCCAATTTGTGAAACATTTAGATAAACTTGGATTTATCAAAACAAAAAGGGATACGGATAGGAGGATTCGTAGATGGAGAATAAGTGGGATTCTGAAAAGTATTTGAAGTTTGAGAAAGAGAGAACACAGCCGGCGATTGATTTGGTCAGACGAGTTGAAGGGCGAAATGTGTCGTCAGTTCTTGATGTTGGATGTGGTCCTGGAAACAGTTCTCTTGTTATAAAGAATATATTTCCAAATGCAGATATATTGGGAATTGATTTTTCTGCTGACATGATAGAAAGAGCAAAGA
>JAZNNL010000041.1:0-10596 GCA_045580245.1 Lachnospiraceae bacterium | reverse complement strand
TTATAATCTTCTATCAGGCTTACCACCATACTGGCTTCTTCTACAGCTTCTACCTGATTGATGGCCTGGGTAAAGAAATATACACCTACATCCAATCCTGCGGCGGTAGCTCCTTTTATATTAGCTTCAAAATACGGGTCTACAACCAGTGCCCCTGAAGATGAGCCTCTGTAGCCGCAACGGATAATGACAAATTCCACACCGGCATTTTTTACTTTATCCCAGTCAATTTCTCCCTGCCACTTGGAAACATCGATACCCATTACCGCATTACCGGTTAAAGTCTGGTTCCCTTTGATTTCGGTTTTGTCGCCATCTTCCACTTCCTGGGCTGTATCTTCCGCCTCTGCATCAATGTCTGCTTCGGTTTTTATCAACAGGGAAATATCATGAATCACCAGATACTCCACTTCATCTTTTACCCGGACCGTTGTGCCGTCTGCAGGTACATGATACCCGTCTATGGGTTTTAATTTCACGGTATATTCCCCTGCAGGAATATTTCCGATATAGATAATACCGTCTTTATCCAAGTCCTTGTATTCACCCATGTCGGACAGGGTAACAAAAAAGCTTTCACCTGTTACCGGCTTATCTTCCTTGTCCACAATCTGAATACGTAAATCCTTTTCTACGGAAGTCACAATCAGGGACAGTTTGTTCTGCTCTGCCAGCAATTCCTCTAAAAGTTCGTTTCGCTCCGGGTCAAAAAAGGTATCATCTTCTAAAAAAGCTGACAAGTCATTACCAATCTGTCCGTTCTGGTAAATCATCCCACTGTTTTGCGTGGTAGGGGCAGGCGTGTTCTGCACCACATGAGAAGAGTTTGTGTTAATCCCTCCGTTCAACAGAACTACCACAAGCACAACCAGCACCAGTACGGAACAGGCCGCCAGAATTGTCAATCGTTTTAACTTAGAGTCCATTCGCAACCTCTACCAAATATTTACCGTAATTGGTCTTCATCAAAGGCTCTGCCAGTGCCAGTAACTGTTCTCTGGTAATAAAGCCTCTCTTGTACGCAATTTCTTCAATACAGGAAATGTAAAGTCCCTGTCTCTTCTGGAATGCAGCCACAAAGTCCGCAGCATCCAGCAATGCATCATGGTTACCTGTATCCAGCCATGCAAAGCCTCGGCCCATGGTTTCCACGCGCAGCGTTCCTCTGTTTAAATACTCGTTGTTAATGCTGGTAATTTCGATTTCCCCTCTTGCAGAAGGTTTTACGTTCTTTGCAATTTCTACTACATCATTGTCATAGAAATACAGACCCGGTACTGCGTAATTGCTCTTGGGATTTTCAGGTTTTTCTTCGATGGACAACGCCTTACCGTTTTCATCAAACTCTACTACACCGTACTCTCTGGGATCTCTTACATAGTAACCGAAAATAGTCGCTCCGCTTTCTCTGGAAGCCACTTCCCTAAGAAGCTTGGAAAAACTCTGACCATAGAAAATATTGTCTCCCAATACCAGGGCAACCCTGTCGTTACCGATAAATTCTTCTCCGATAATAAATGCATCCGCAAGTCCTCGGGGCTGTTCCTGCACAGCATAAGAAAACTTCATACCCAACTGGCTGCCATCCCCTAAAAGGTCCTCAAAGACAGGCAAGTCCCTGGGGGTAGAAATAATCAATACTTCCTTTATACCGGCCAACATCAGTGTAGACAACGGATAATAAATCATAGGCTTATCGTATACCGGCATAATCTGCTTGGAAATCGCCTTTGTTAACGGATACAGTCTGGTGCCGGAGCCTCCGGCCAAAATAATTCCTTTCATGAAAGTTCTCCTTCCCATCATGACAAAATGCATTTTTTCTTATAAAACTAATAATTTAAACCATAACATATAGTATATCATGTTTTCCATAAAATTCCTACACCCTCAGACAATAATTTGTCTTGGTGAGGGTCAGACATCTGTTATAATAAGGGTCACCATCCGCTAATATCTGCGGCCAGTGCTCTTTCATATACGCAATTTCCCTTTCAAACCGGGCAATCTTTTCCGGGGTATCCTCCGCTCCGCGGGATTTGGATTCATAATGATAAGCCTTCACTGCCGGGTTGTATACAACCAGATACCCTGCTCTCCTCACTTTTAAGCAGAAATCCACATCATTAAAAGCGACTGTCAGCTCTTCCGTCAAACCGCCCACTTCATGAAAAACAGAAGTCTGCACCATCAGACAGGCTGCAGTTACTGCACTATAATTCATTTGCAGGGACGCCTTATGCATATATCCGTCCCGTTCTGCCGAAAGTCCCGTAAACATATTGGCTGCAATACCACCAATACCTACTACAATACCGGCATGTTGTACCGTATTGTCCTCATACAGAAGTTTTGCTCCCACAATGCCTACTTCTTTGCGCATACAATTCGCAAGCATCTCTTCCAACCAATCAGATGTAATCAGTTCAATATCATTATTTAAGAGAACCAGATACTCTCCCTTCGCGTACTGTGCACCGAAATTGTTGATGGCTGAATAATTAAAGATACCCTTCCAGGTTACCACCTTTATCACATTTTCACCGGTGACGTTTTTTTCTTTACGGGGTAATTTCCCTTCACATACGCAATCAGCAGAGTACGCGTTTCCGGTCAGTTTCTCATAATACGCAAACGTTTCTGCCTGCGTACTGTTATTTTCTACAATAATAATTTCATAATTCCCATAACTGCTTTTTTGTATGGAACGGATACATTTGTCCAAGGTAACCGTCTCATCTTTATTGGGAATAATGATAGAAACCAAAGGTGTTTCCGTTAACCCATATTTCACCCGGTAAAAACCGAAATCCGGCGTATGGCTGACTTCTCCCGCTACGCCACATCTTTCCAAGTCCGCCTCAATGGCACGTTTCCCTGCTTCGAAAGCATAGAGCTTGCTGGCAGGATTGTCCGCTGTAGACTCCGGAGAAACTCTCCAATGATACAGAATTCTGGGCACATGGGCTGTTCTCTTTGCCTCTTTGGTACATTTCAAGATAAAATCATAGTCCTGGGCGCCGTCAAATTCTTTCTTAAAGCCCCCTACAGACTCTACAATGGCACGTTTTACCACAAAAAAATGCGTAATATAATTATTGGAACGCAGCAAATCCAAATTATAGTCCGGTTTGAAGTGGGGTTGGAAATGTTCCTTTCCGTCCACACTCACCTTGTCTTCATCGGTATAAACTGCCTCTGCCTCACTGCATACCGTCCCTGCTTTCCATACATTGGAAGCCTTTACGGGATGGATGCCTGCTGCCCCCATCACTTCATACAAAGCGTCCGGTGCCAGAATATCATCATGGTCCAAAAGACCAATCCATTCTCCGGTTGCCATAGCAAATGCTGCATTGGTATTGTCCGCAATACCAAGATTCTCTTCCAGATGTTTATATACAATCCGGGAATCTTTTTCGCACCATTCCTTTATGCGCATTTCCACGCAGTCATCCGGTGTGCCGTCTGCCAGACACAGTTCCCAATAGGGATAACTTTGTGCCTGTACGGAAACAATCATCTGGGTTAAATCTTCTTCTTTGGTTTTATACAAAGGCACACAAATACTTACAATGGGTTTCTTGTCAAACCCTTCTGCATCTTCCCTCTGTTTTTGCAATTGTTCCTTGCTTACTTTGTGTTTTTCATACCAAGGTGCGTATGGCACCTCCTCCGGTTCCATACGCTCTTTTAAGCGGACAATAAATTTTTTTGGGCCATAGTGTTTTAAATACCGCAGACCCTTTTTGATTTTATACCATGTAATTTTCATCGTTTCACTCTTCTTTTTGTATCTGTACGCGGCGGTAACAGACACCGGCTTTCAACCTGCCCCGGGTTTAGTATTTCAGTGCAAAATCTGCCCTGTCCAAAGTAAGATTCGGATTATAATATGGATCACCCTGCTTTAATATCTTAGGCCACCTCTCATGGAAAGTAGCTATTTCCCGATTGAATCTGGCCACTTTTTCAGGTGTATCTTCTAACCCTCTGGACTTGGACTCATAGTGATACAGTTCCGCATAAGGGTTGTATACAACCAGTTTGCCAAGTGCTCTTATTTTCATGCAATAATCAATATCGTTAAAAGCTACCTGCAATTCCTCGGTAAGACCTCCCACTGCTTCAAACAGCACCTTCTTTGTCATAAGACAGGCTGCGGTTACTGCACTGTAATTCTGCGCACATACAATACGTCCCTGATATCCTAAATCATATCTGGAGGAACCGATAAAGGTATGGCCTGCAATGCCGCCAAAACCGATTACTACACCGGCATGCTGGATGGTATCATCTTCATAGTTTAATTTAGCACCTACGATACCCACATCCTCACGCATACAATACCCTAACATTTCCCATAAGGTATTGGGGTTAATCAGCTCCGTATCGTTATTTAACAGAAGGAAATACTCTCCTTTGGCATATTTTGCGCCAAAATTATTGATTGCAGAATAGTTGAAAGTATCTTTCCAGGTTACTACCCTGACGGTAATACCTGCCTGTGACAGATTCGTATCGTCCGTCTGTGCCGCAAATCCATTCTGCATAACGCCTTCCAGCACTTCATCCGCCTTGTAGGGCACACCGGTCAGCTGTTCATAATACGCAAAAGTCTCTTCCAACGTACTGTTATTTTCAATGATTACAATTTCAAAATTCCGGTATTCGGATTTTTCCACCAGAGAGTCAATGCATTTCTTCAAATCCTCTATATGGTCTTTGTTGGGAATCAGAACCGATATCAGAGGTTTCTCTTCCCACTCATATACGGTGCGGTACATACCGTAATAATTGCTGTGCTCTACCCTTGCAGGAATTCCCAGTCTGCGGTAATGTTCTTCCAGTGCACGTTTTCCTGCTTCAAAGGCATATAGCTTACTTTCCGGATTAGAAGCGGTGGAATCCAAATGGCAGCGCCAGTGATACAATACCTTGGGAATATGATGGATATGCTTTGTATTTTCTACACAACGCAAAATAAAATCATAATCCTGGGCACCGTCAAACTCACTGCGTAAAAGTCCTGCCCTGTCAATCAGTTCTTTCTTTACCACGCACAAATGACAGATATAATTCATGCTTCTTAATAAATCAATATTGATATCCGGCTTAAAATTAGGTTCATAATAAATTTTACCCGCCATATTTACTTTGTCTTCATCGGAATAAATCATCTCAATGTCTGCATCTTGCACAATCGCTTTGGCACACTCATACAAAGTTTCGGGGGGCATGATATCATCATGATCCGCAAACACGATATATCCACCTGTTGCCATACCGATTGCCACATTGGTATTATCCGAAATCTGCAACGGCTTGTCTGATACGCAAAAACGAATTCTGTCATCCTGCGCCCTGTACTTTTCCAAAAGAGGCAACAAGGTGCTTTCACTACCGCCTCCGTCAGATAAACACAGTTCCCAGTTCGTATAAGTCTGTGCAATAATGGAATCCACCATTTCACGCAAATATTTCTCAGGTGTCTTAAATAAAGGAATCACTATCGAAAATTTCGGACCGTTTTGAAACTCTGTTCTGCGCTGGGCTTCCAGTTCCTCCGCTGTAAGCAGATTCTTTTTTCTCCACTGGATATAATTATTCTCCGGTTGTCTTAATAACTTGGTTTTTGCCCTGCTTACGGTTGCCTTAAACCCATTTCTTGCATAGTAGGCACTTACCTTCCTAAAAAGACCGGGGCCTTTTATTTTCTTTCCCGTACGTGTAGAGGCATATGTGTTTTTATATACACTCTCTTTATTCCCGTCAGAAAGTACCAGTTCATAACCGGTTCCTTTTGCCCTTACAAAAGTCAGTTTAAAACCCGCCACATATCCGGGGTCTGCATCCGGAAACACTGCTGCCACATCCTTACGGTAGTATCTCTCCACGTCGCATTCCATTTTAGCACCGTGACCATCCGTAACCGTAAAGTTCACCGTATCATTGCCTACCGCCCAACCGCCGACAGATACTTTTCCGTCTGCAACTGTTACGTTTTCTATATGATACTCGATACTGCCGGCCATTTTTATTAATTTACCCACAGAATATGACATTACAATCTTAGAGCTGTTTTCTCCCAGACAACGTACACAAAACATCTTTCCGTTACGCCAGTCCTCCGGCAGAGAAATTTCATATACCAGTTCTTCATTTACATTAGCCATATATGCCAGGTATTTTTGCCTGATTTCCACGCCGCTTTTGATTTCAAGCGTATAGGGGAGTTTTTCTCCATCCAGTTCCATACTGACGGTACGGTTTTCGGGATTGTTATCTCCGTACCATCCTCTGATAATTACGGTATTGGGTTTCGTTAAATGAAATCTTAAAGTTTCGGGTCTGAAATTGTAATCCTGCATAAACGTTCCTTCTCTATCTTATACGCTAAGTGGGAACAGCACAAACCGTTCCCACCTTTGTACAATTATTTTACATCATACATATCATCGTAATACTTCTGATAATCGCCGTTTGTTACGTTCTTCATCCAGTCTTCATTTGCAAAATACCACGCGATGGTCTTTTTGATACCTTCTTTAAACATAGTTTCAGGATACCATCCTAAATCTGCTTTAATCTTATCCGGTGCAATGGCATAACGTCTGTCATGTCCCTTACGGTCTTCCACATAAGTAATCAGGTCCTGATTGATATGTGCTTTTCTGGGATCACCTTCCGGTAACATCTCCTGTAAGGTTTCCAGTATAATATTGATAATTTCGATATTCTGCTTTTCGTTATGTCCGCCGATATTGTAGGTTTCAAAGAGTTTACCCTGCTGCTGCACCATATCGATTGCCTTTGCATGGTCTTCTACATACAACCAGTCTCTTACGTTTTTACCGTCACCGTATACCGGCAGTTTCTTTCCCTGCAGTGCATTGTTAATAATCAGGGGAA
The DNA here is from genome assembly GCA_045580245.1 of Lachnospiraceae bacterium. GTDB lineage: Bacteria > Bacillota > Clostridia > Lachnospirales > Lachnospiraceae > Acetatifactor. Next base: position 3,684 of record JAZNNL010000041.1, on the reverse strand, counting down.
TCAGCTTCTCAGGGAACTGATAAGGTCCGTAATTGTTAGAGCAGTTGGTAATGTTTGCAGGAAATTTATAAGTATCCATATATGCTTTTACCAGCATATCGGAGCTTGCCTTACTTGCGGAGTAAGGGCTGTGAGGGTCATAGGGTGTGGTCTCATAGAAGAATGCATTCTCATCATCCGGAAGAGAACCGTAAACCTCATCAGTGGATACATGCAAAAACTTCTTACCTTCTTTGAAAGTACCGTCAGGAAGCTCCCATGCTTCTTTTGCACAGTTTAACATAACTGCAGTTCCCAACACATTGGTCTGCACGAAAACTTCAGGGTTTTTGATACTTCTGTCCACATGGCTTTCTGCTGCGAAATGTACCACACGGTCAATATCATTTTCTGCAAATACCTTACGGATAGCTTCTTTATCACAGATATTAGCCTTTACAAAGGTATAGTTGCTCTTTCCTTCTACTGCCTTTAAATTTTCCGGATTACCTGCGTAGGTCAGGGCATCCACATTGATGATTCTGATATCATCGCCGTATTTCTTAAACATGTAATGAATGTAATTGGAACCGATAAATCCGGCACCGCCTGTTACTAAATAAGTTCTCATAATTTTATCCTTTCTTTTTCCATTAGTATCCCAAATAACTGATATTTAAATCCACATTTCCCTTTATACCTGAAACCTTTCCGGTATCTGTATACTGCCACATATCATATCTGCCGCTGTAGGTAGGTTCTGCGGCGTACTGCGCCAGCCAGATTTTGTACTTACCCAATTGTGAAGTATCAATTTTGTTGTTTAACCAGTTTTTATTTGCATATACACCGGCAGTGTATCCTGCATTCTGAATGGTCTGACAGAATGTTTTTATCACATCTGTTCTTGTTGCCACACTGATACTGTCTGCACGGCCACCGGAAGCCTCTACATCCAGGTATACCGGATACGTAATTTTGTATTTGTCGATTAATTCCAGTACCATGGAGGCTTCTTCCACTGCTTCTCTGTTGTTTACCGCCTGGGAGAAGAAGTAAACACCTACTTTTAATCCTGCTGCCGTAGCACCCTTAATATACTCTTCAAATTTCGGGTCCACAACCAGTGCACCGGTAGAAGAACCTCTGTAACCACATCTGATAATGACGTAGCTGACACCGGAATTTTTAATCGCATTCCAGTCCGTAACCGTATTCCACTTGGAAACATCAATACCTAAGGTACCGCTTCCCACTACCAGCGAACCATCACTGGCAAAGGTATATTTAGCACCTTGAATGACCTGTTCCCCGGTCACATACTTACCGCTGGCATCATAGTAATATACTTTTCCGTCCAAAGTCTGCCAGCCGGTGTACTTCACAACCCCTTCTGTTTTAACATAAAAGGTGGTTATGGCATTATTATAATAATCTGCATAGGTTGCTTCTCTGTAATTATTGTCAGAGACCAGTACATACAACTGCTTATTATCTTTACTTAATAATTTATTACTGTTGCTTACAACCGTAACGGTACAGGTCTTTTTCAGTTCCAGACCGTCCCGGGTATACTTAATGGTAATGGTAACGGAACCTGCTGCCACACCGGATACCACAACCTTTGCCGTAGTCTTTCCGCCTGATTCAGAGGTTGTAACCGTTGCCGTAGCGATACCGGCATTTGCCGTTTCTACCGTTACTTTTCCACCGGTGCCGTTGATAACCGCCTGCAGTTCCTTGCTGCTGCCGGACAATACACTTACCTTATCCGTATTGAGGGTCATGTTTAAATCTACCACCGTAACCGTACAGGTTTTTGTTAACTCCGGTGCACCTTCTACACTGACCGTAATCACTGCGGTACCGAGTCCTTTCGGTGTAAGAACCAGCTTTGCAATACCATCCTTGGCTGTACCGGCACTAACCGTTACCACGGACGTATTATCACTGGTTGCCACAATCACACCGTCCGTCTTGCCACCGGTTACCGTATTCCCAATGGTTGCTGTTATTTCTTTTGTGCTTCCCGTTTTCAGCAAAAGAACTTTTTCTTCGCTTAATTTTAAGGTGCGGGTATCCTCTGCAGCTTTCACTGTAATGGTACATTCTGCCTTAATACCGGTTTCTTCGTGTAACACCGTAACGGTTGCCGTACCTTCTTTTAACGCTTCCACCTTACCGGTATTATCTACCTTCACAATCGTATTATCCGAAGAACTCCATACAAGCACCGCATCGGTTATTTCAGCAGGCTCCACGGTAGCCTTAAGTTGTGCGGTTTCTTCTTCCTTAAGCTCCAACGTAAGTTTATCCAGTGTAATCCCTGTCACCACCGCTATCTCCGGTGTAGGAGACGGGGAAGGAGATTCTTCCACTTCCGGCGTAGGTGTCGGTGATACTTCCGGCGTTGCCGTTACTTCCGGTGCAGGCGTCGGTGTAGGTGTTGCTTCCGGTTGTGAGGTAGCCGTCACCTCAGGAGTCGGAGTCGGCGTTACTTCCGGTGTAGCTGTGGGTGTCACTTCCGGTTCCGGTGTAGAAACCGCTCCGGATTCGGATGTGGAAACCAACAAAGAAGTCCGCACCAAAGTACCTGCTTTGGCTGTAGCCATAGGGTCTGCCACTGAGCTCTTCGGTACCGCCGTATACACTGAACTGATTACCGTTTTGGTAGATTCTACCCAGCTGACCGTATCCTGCAATGTAGACTCTACCTCAATTTCATTATCTGCAGCGGTATCTTCTTCTTTTGCATCTATTTCAGATTCATCTTTTATTTCATCAGTCACTTCAATCTTTTCGTATGCAATTTCTTTCTTAACCGTAATCCGTTCCGTATAAGAGGATATGATATAGTCCTCATACTTAGTATCTTCCAACGCATTCATCGTAACCTTGTAATTGCCGGGCTTGATGTCTGCTTTATATATGATACCGTCCATATCGTCATCGGTCCATATTTCCTCTTCACCGTCAGGATTTTCAAGAGTAACCGAAAAAGGTACATTCGCAATTAACTTATTAGTTCTGTCATTTACGAATTTTATTTTTAAATCCTTTTCCACAGAGGTCATATTTAAGGAAACGGTAACGATGTTACTGTACTCGTTTTCCTCGTACTCTTTATTCTCCTCTTCCTGTATAATGGCATCTGCCGCCTCCTGCCTTGCCAGTTCTGCATCCGCCACTGCAGTCAGACCATGTTCCCCTATCAGCTGAATGCTTAACAACTGTTCTCCAACAGTTGCAAAAGAAGCCACTTCCTTATTTACCCTATCGGCTCCTGCAAATATAGAACAGGTAACAATTGCCAACACCAACACTAAAACGCCGGTGGAAAGCATTACCTTATCCATTGTTTCCATATGTATCAGTTTCAGCCACAAGGTTTTAAAAATATTGTCTTCTTTCTGTGCCATCCAGGGTACAATGACCTCATCATCTAAATCTTCTAAGTCATCTTCCTCTAAGTCTGCCTCGTAATATTCGTCTTCTTCGGCTTCGCCCTCGTAGTACTCCTCTTCGGTTTCCGCCTCGTAGTACTCCTCTTCGGCGTCCGCTTCGTCATATTCGTCCTCTCCGGCTTCAGCCTCGTAGTACTCCTCCTCTGTGTCCGCTTCGTAGTATTCGTCCTCTCCGGCTTCAGCCTCGTAGTACTCCTCCTCTGTGTCCGCTTCGTAGTATTCGTCCTCTCCGGCTTCAGCC
>JAZNNL010000040.1:0-8526 GCA_045580245.1 Lachnospiraceae bacterium | reverse complement strand
GCAACATATATGTTTATTTCCTATATGCAGTGTTATGGACCGGATGCAGTAGATTCTTTGTGGAAGATATTGCAGTTTGGACTAAAGCAGAAGGAAAAGCTTTGGGAAATGATTGTATGCAAATAGAAAATATATTTTGTGGTAAGCGGAGTATACAGTGAATAATGATACCTTTCAGAAGCATTCCTGGTATTTTAGAAATGCATTGGTCAGAGCAAATTATAATGATTTAAAAAATGGCATACATGCAACACCACAGTTTTTGGAGCAGTTTTTCAGCAATCTGCTTATGGGAACAAATTACGTGTTAAAAAACAGTAATCTAAAATTTTCATGAAATCACTATGTTTTACACTAAAATATGGTATACTACACTTATGGTGTGGTATGCCATATTTTGCATATTGGGTATAGAACAATAAATGTAAAAGGTATTAGTAGCTGTTATTTTTAATTTGGAGGGATTGCATATGAACGAAGTATATGAAAAGTTACAACATTGTTATGAATGTGTGAGAAAGAAAATAGATTTTGTGCCCAGCGTGGCACTGATTTTGGGTTCCGGGCTGGGTGATTTTGCCAATAATATCCGTATAGAAGCAGAGCTTTCCTACGATGAGATTGAAGGCTTTCCGGTATCGACCGTGCCCGGGCATGCCGGCAAATTTATTTTTGGCTATTTAGAGGAAGTTCCTGTAGTCTGCATGAAGGGCAGAGTACATTATTATGAAGGCTATGATATTTCCGATGTGGTACTGCCGGTTCGTCTGATGAAACTTTTGGGTGCAGAGATTTTGTTTTTAACCAATGCTTCCGGTGGCGTCAATGCAGATTTTCAGGCTGGGGATTTAATGTTACTTACAGACCAGATTTCCTGCTTTGTGAGAAATCCGTTAATCGGACCCAATATCGATGAACTGGGCACCCGTTTCCCGGATATGACGACCATTTATGATAAAGAATTAAGGTCTATCATTAAAAATACGGCAAAAGACAACCATATCGAGCTTAAAGAAGGCGTTTATGTACAGTTAACGGGACCTTCTTTTGAATCTGCTGCGGAAGTACGGATGGTTCGTTTGTTAGGCGGTGATGCAGTGGGAATGAGTACTGCGGTAGAGGCCATTGCGGCAAGGCACATGGGCATGCGGGTATGCGGTATTTCCTGCGTATGCAATCTGGCGGCGGGTATGACGGAAAATCCTCTGACTCATGATGAGGTACAGGAAGCCGCAGCGAAGGCAGCCCCTTTGTTTGCTAAGCTGGTAAAAGAGAGTATTGCAAAGTTTTAGGAAGTGAAAAACATGAAAATATTCCGAAACACGTTACCCATATTATTAATCATTTGGCCGTATCTTTTTGGTTTGGGCTTTTTAGTGCCGCAAGAGTCTGAAAATGCATTTGGCATCTTTACGCTTATTTATGTGTTTTTGACAGCGATAGTCTATGGATTTAATATTTGGAATGCATGGACCTGGCCCTATGAGGAAGCAATCAAAAGATTACCGTTATATAACATGCTTTTAAAGCTTTTGCACATTCCCTTTTACATAGGGGTATTTCTGTTAGGGATATTGTCGTTAGTCATTATGGTGGTGCCGGCACTGGTTTTGGTTTCCCCGATTATCATTTTGTATCTGGTATTTGTGGACTGTTTATTGATGATAACCACCTCTATGTATGGTATCCGGTCTGCGGTATGGATGTACAAAAGCGGACTGGCAGGCAAGGCATTCACCATCGTACATATTTTGTTGCATTTCTTTTTTGTAACTGACGTAATCAGTGCAATTTGTGTTTTCGTAAAATCTAAAATTGCAAGGAAACAAGCAGAATGACACAATGGTAGGACTGAAAGTATTAGAATAGAGGAATACAGACGGAGGGAGACGGATGAAACCGGATACTAATAAGAAAAAGGAACTGGTACTGGCAGCCATAAAAGCCAGAGAAACTGCTTATGCACCTTATTCCGGCTATGCAGTAGGGGCAGCTCTTCTGACAAAAGCAGGAAAAATATATACCGGTTGTAACGTGGAAAATGCTTCCTTCGGTGCCACAAATTGTGCGGAGCGTACAGCGTTATTTAAGGCGGTAAGCGAAGGGGAAAAAGCTTTTACAGCTATAGCTATTGCCGGCGCAAAAGCGGGGGAAGAAGTAAGTGATTATGCATATCCCTGCGGTTTGTGCAGGCAGGTGATGCAGGAATTCTGCGATGCGGATTTTCTGATATTGATAGGAACTGTAAACGGGGAATATAAAGAGCATACGTTGGCGGAACTGTTACCGTATGGCTTTGGAGGGGATAATCTTACATGAATATCAGATTGTATAATGCAAAGATTTTGACTATGGAAGAAGGCAGGGAAATCTTTGAAGGAGAAATACACATTAAAGATGACCGTATAGTTTGTGTGCAGGCATTAGAAGGTGGGAAAATAAACACCGTATCTTCAGGTGAGCGCTTGCAGCAAAATAACTGCAAAGGGGAAAAAAAGATATGGGACGAGGAAATCGACTGCGAAGGGAATCTCCTTATGCCGGGCTTTAAAAATGCACATACCCATTCTGGCATGACTGCGTTCCGTTCTTATGCAGACGATTTACCCCTAAAGCAGTGGCTGGAAGAAAAGATTTTTCCTATGGAAGCAAAGCTTTCATCAGAGGATATTTATCATTTTGTTAAGCTGGCAATTTTGGAATATTTGTCCGGCGGCATTACCTCTGTTTTTGATATGTACATCAGACCGGCGGCAACGGCGCAGGCATGTATGGATATGGGGATGCGCTGTGTATTGACCAGCGGCTTGAATAATTTTACTTCTTCGGTAAAAGCGGTAGAGGAAGAGTACAATATATGGAACCATACATCACCGCTTATTTCTTACCGATTGGGTTTTCATGCGGAATATACCTGTAATAAAACGTTGTTAAAAGAGCTTTCTTCACTGGCGCAGAAATTAAAGGCACCGGTATATGCCCACATGAATGAAACGGCAGAGGAAGTTGCAGAATGTAAAAAGCGATACGGTATGACCCCGCTTATGTTTTTAGATTCCTTAGGGATGTTCCGTTATGGCGGCGGAGGGTATCATTGTGTCCATATGTCAGAAGAGGATTTGCAGGTGCTAATGAAGCGCCATATGTATGTGATTACCAATCCCGGTTCCAATACAAAACTGGCTAGTGGGATTGCCCCCATAAACACCTACTTAAAAAGAGATATTCCGGTTGCCATCGGTACGGATGGGGCTTCCAGTAATAACTGTCTGGATATGTTCAGGGAAATGTTTCTGGTTACGGGACTTGCAAAACTGAGGGAGAAAGATGCAGCCTGTGTGGATGCAGCAGAAGTGTTAAAAATGGCAACCTGTAACGGCGCCCATGCAATGGGACTAAAGGATGCCGATGTACTGGCAGAGGGAAAACTGGCGGATTTGATTATGATTGACTTACAACAACCCAATATGCGTCCCATTCATAATATTGGTAAAAATCTTGTCTATAGTGGCAGTAAGCAGAATGTAAAGATGACAATGATTGGTGGTAAGATTCTTTATCGTGATACTACATTTTTTGTCGGGGAAGAACCGGCGGATATTTATGAAAAAGCAGAGGAAATCGTTAAGAGATTATTTAATTAAAACGAATCTGATATAAAAAAAGACTGCGTGGAAGGCAAAGAAAGGCATATAAGGATAGATGGAGTATATAATATTTGCAGTCAGTATGGTAGTGCTGCTGGTGTTGTTATTTGCAAAAGGGGCTTATGACGCACACAAAGAAAAAAAGGAATTTATAGATTATTTAACCAATCATTACGGAGAATTAAAAATAAAGGATTACAGACCGGAGCATTTTTCGTCTGTTGCAAGGTATTATGAAAGGCATCCAATGCCGCAGCAGGTGGATGACATAACCTGGAATGATCTGGGAATGGATGATGTGTTTAAAAAAATCAACCAGACCTATTCTTCCGCAGGGGAAGAAATACTGTATTATATGTTGAGAAGTCCGCAGTTTTCAGAGGATAAATTAAAACATCTGGAAGAAGTGATTACGTATTTTTCCACGCATACGGACGAGAGAGTATCCCTGCAACTTCAGTTTAAGGATTTAGGATATACAGGCCGGTTTTCCATGTATGATTATTTGGAACATCTGGATATTTTAGGAGAACGTAATAATATAAAGCAATGGATTACAAATGCTTTATATATTCCTGGTCTGGTGCTTTGTTATTTCAATCCTTCTGTGGGCCTGTTGGTACTGGTGGGCCTTATGATTTATAATATTATCACATATTTCAAAGAAAAGAATGAGATTGATACTTATATCAGCAGTTTTGTATATGCAATGAAACTGATGGATATTGCGGAGTATAAATTGCCGCAACAGGACGGACTTTTCAAAGAAGAAGCAGAACTGTTAAAGACGCACCGAAAAGGACTTAGCCGTTTTAAAAGAGGTTCCTTCTGGCTGATGTCTTCCGGCAGAATGTCAGGCTCCGGAAATCCTTTAGATGTTATACTGGACTATTTCAGAATGATTTTCCATCTGGATATTATGAAATTTAATTCTATGCTGCAACAGGTAAAGCTTCATATACAGGATGTGGATGCGCTGTTTTCTACAATAGGGTATCTGGAAGCAGCAATTGCCATTGTAGCATACCGGGCATCATTAGCCGATGCATATTGTGTGCCCGTACTGCGCAGGGAAGACGGTACCTGTTTACAGGGAGAGAATCTTTATCATCCGCTGATTGCAAATCCTGTAAAAAACAGTATTCATGCAAAAAGAGGGGTATTACTTACAGGTTCCAATGCATCCGGAAAATCCACCTTTTTAAAAACAGTGGCACTAAATGCCATTTTTGCACAGACCATCCATACGGTTTTGGCTGACAGCTATGAAGCAAATTATTTTCATATCTGTTCTTCTATGGCACTTAGGGATGATTTGGGAAGTGGCGAAAGCTATTATATTGTGGAAATCCGCGCTATAAAACGTATTTTGGATATTGCGGCAGAAGGAGAACATAAAGTATTATGTTTTGTAGATGAGGTGTTACGCGGTACCAATACAGTAGAAAGGATTGCCGCATCCACGGAGATATTAAAAAGTCTTTCCGGGGAAAATGTGATTTGTTTTGCGGCAACCCATGATGTGGAACTGACGCAGCTTTTGGAAAACCAATATGATAATTACCATTTTGAAGAAGAAATTGTAGATAATGACGTTTGCTTCAACTACAGACTGTTGACAGGAAAAGCAACCACGCGTAACGCAATTAAACTGTTGGCGGTTATGGGATACGAGGCAGATATTATTGAACAGGCAAATCAGAGAGCGGAAGGATTTATGCAAACCGGCCAGTGGAAGAATTAGGTGATTTTGCAGATGCATCCCTTCACAAGATTTAGGAGAAAGGCGGATATACATGAAAGTAACTTTATATACAGACGGAGCAGCCAGAGGAAATCCGGAAGGACCCGGTGGGTACGGAGCGGTATTACAGTACGTAGACCCCAAAGGGACACTCCATGAAAGGGAATTCAGTGGCGGATATAAAAAAACCACCAACAACCGTATGGAACTGATGGCAGTCATAGTCGGTTTGGAAGCATTAAACAAACCCTGTGAGGTGCTTGTGGTATCAGATTCCAAATATGTAACGGATGCGTTTAACCAACATTGGATGGACAGCTGGTTAAAGAATAACTGGAAGACCAGTACCAAAAAAGCTGTGAAAAATGTAGAACTCTGGAAAAGACTTCTGAAAGCAATGGAACCTCATCAGGTAACCTATTCCTGGGTAAAAGGGCATGACGGGCATCCGGAAAATGAGCGTTGTGACAAACTGGCAACTACCGCGGCAGACGGCGACATATTACTTGACGATGACGGTGGAGCACTGGTATAATAGGCGGTAGGTAGTTTATTATTTGCTCTGTCAAAGAATAGGCAAAGAAAGGCGGCACTGATATGGTAGCATTCTTAAATACATTTCTTTCTTATCTGTTGTTGTTAGTGATTATGGCAGCAATTGCAGGAATTGGTATTTTTACAGGTATTGTGATGCGCAAAAGGAAAAATCGTTCACAGGCGGCAGAACAGGAAACTGAAGAACCACAATTATAAAAGATTCTCAGCGGGTGTCGTGTAAACGGCACCTTTTATCATGTTAAGGTCAGAGGTCTACGACAGTTCTGATGATTTGCATCCCATAGGGATTATATATGGAGGGAAAATGGCAAAGTCGGAAAATCAAAAGTTAAGGTTACTTTATGTACTTCAGATGTTAAATGAATATACGGATGAGGAACATGCGCTTGGCACACCGGAAATTGTAAAAAAGCTGGATGCATTAGACATAAAGGCTGAAAGAAAGACGATTTATAATGATATAGAATGTTTAAGGGATTACGGTGTGGATGTTTTACAGAAGAAGTCCAGAACGGATGGCGGGTATTATCTTGCAAGCCGTGATTTTGAACTGGCAGAACTTAAACTATTGGTAGATGCAGTACAGGCGTCTAAGTTTATGACGGAGAAAAAGTCCAGGGAACTGATTAAAAAACTGGAAAAGCTGGTTAGCAGACATCAGGCAGGACAGTTGCAGCGTCAGGTCTTTGTATCAGGGCGTGTAAAGACGGCCAATGAAAGAATTTACTATAATGTGGATACCATATATAAGGCTATTGATGAGAATGTAAAGATTACCTTTGTATATCTGGAATGGAACGAAAAGAAAGAATTGGTTCCCCGTAAAGGCGGAGAAATATATGAAGTCAGTCCATGGGCACTGATTTGGGAAGACGAGAATTACTATCTGGCTGCGTATGATACCAAAGCAGGTATTATCAAACATTACCGTGTAGATAAAATGGGGCAGGTTACATTGACAAAAGAAGCCAGAGAAGGGCGGGATGAAATTGAAAAAAGAAATCCTGCTGAATATACAAAGCAGACTTTCGGTATGTATGGCGGAGAAGAAAAAAACGTTACCTTGCGGATTGAAAGTGGCTTAATCGGTGTCATTATGGACCGTTTCGGCAAGGAAACAGATATCAGAAAACATGCTGACGGCACAGTGACGGCAAGAATCAAAGTCGTTGTCAGCAGACAGTTTTTTGGGTGGCTGGCAGGCTTGGGAAGCGGTGCCGGTATTGCATCACCGGAAGAGGTCAAAGAAGAATATATAGAATGGTTACAACAAATCATTCATAGTCAAAAATAGAGAAAGAAGGAACAGGAACATGCAGGCAGCAAAGAGGATGAAAGCATTGGAAAGCGGTATTTTCCAGGTGCTGAATGACAAAAAGAATGAGGTGGAAAAGCAGGGGAAGAAAGTGTATAACCTTTCCGTAGGTACACCGGATTTTGAACCGGCACCCCATATTATGGAAGCTGTTGTAGAAGCAGCGAAGGTACCGGCAAATTATAAATATGCACTGGCGGATTTGCCGGAATTAATTGAGGCGGTGCAGAAACGTTTTGTAAACAGATACGGTGTAACACTGGAAAAAGAGGAAATTATGAGTGTTTACGGCTCTCAGGAAGGGATTTCCCATATCGGGCTATCTATGTTTGATGAGGGGGATATTGTACTGGTACCGGACCCCGGCTATCCGATTTTTGCCATAGGTCCTTTTTTGGCAGGCGCAAAAACAGAAACCTATGAGTTGGTACCGGAAAAGGAGTATCTGCCTGATTTGGAGGCAATAGAGAAGAAATACGGTAACAAGGCAAAATGTATGATTGTGTCTTACCCGTTAAATCCGATTTGTAAATGCGCACCGAAATCCTTTTATGAAGCATTGATTCCCTGGGCAAAGAAAAATGATATTTTAATTATTCACGACAATGCCTATTCTGACATTATTTATGATGGAAGAGAAGGGATTTCCATTCTTTCTGTTCCCGGTGCAAAAGAAGTATGTGTGGAGTTCTATTCTTTGTCAAAATCTTTTAATTATACCGGCGCAAGAATGGGATTTCTGGTAGGTAATAAAGAAGTAGTGGCAAATTTTAAAAAACTGCGTAGCCAGATTGATTACGGCACATTTTTACCCGTACAGTATGGAGCTATTGCAGCCTTGACAGGTCCTGATGACTGTGTAAAAGAGCAGTGTAAAAAGTATGAAGAAAGAAGAAATGCTCTTTGTGACGGTCTTACTGCCATCGGTTGGAAAGTGAACAGAAGTGAAGGAACTATGTTTGCCTGGGCTAAAATTCCGGAAGGTTTTAGCGACGATACGGAATTTGTAATGGAACTTTTAGATAAGACAGGTGTACTCTGTACTCCCGGAAGCAGCTTTGGGGAAAAAGGCAAAGGATATGTACGCTTCGCCTTAACCCTCCCTGCAGAAACAATAGCTGCGGCAGTACAGGCTATAGACAACAGTGGCATCTTAAAGTAGAAACCGGCAAATCCGGAATATAAAATACAGGTCGGAAAAATTTTTCCGACCTGTATTTTATATTCCGGATTTGCCGGTTTCTACTTTAAGATGCCACTGT